>JAFZDU010000022.1 GCA_017561025.1 Bacteroidales bacterium
GAAGAAACATGAGGGTCAGGAACATTTAATCACTATTGTGTCATTCAATGATGATGTGAAGTCTATATGCAAATGTGTATCGGCTGATGAAGCTAAAGAACTTACTGCAGAAACATATCAGCCAGATTGTTGCACTGCCTTGTACGATGCGATGGGTATTTCGCTTAACGAGCTTCGTAAGAATGTAGCAGAAAATGACAAGGTGCTTGTGACTGTCGTTACTGATGGCTACGAGAATGCATCGAAGGAATATGACGGCAAGGCAATCAAGTCGCTGGTCGATGAACTGAAAGCCAAAGGCTGGGTGTTTGCATACGTGGGAGCTAATCAGGATGTTGAACAAGTGGCAGCGACAATCTCAATTACCAACGTGATGAACTTTGAGGCTACTCATCAAGGAACAATGATGATGAGTACCAAATTGAATTCTGCCAGAGCTCGCTTTTTCGACAGCGTCGATGAATGTTGTTTCAATGCTGCCGAAGCTAACTCTAACTTCTTTGATAATAATAAATAACTTTATAATACAGAATAACTATGAAAACATTATCTAAAATTTTTCAGGCTTTACTCGGTGTGGTGGCCTTGTCGTTAACAGCCTTAATCGCTGGCGGTCGTCTTGCTTGGCGTTCTATTAGAAACAGATGGAAAATGGCTTCCAAGTGGGTGCGCCGAACAATAGTGGCTTCATTTTTTCTTATAGCTGTCGCTTTTGCGGCTTTGGTCGCTTATGCGATATATGATGATGCAAAAGGAATGTGGTATGCCGATGAAAGTCTTTCTGATGATGTAGTGGTGTATTATTACGCAGACGATACTTATCGTGTGTATAATAAATCAACAGAAAAATATACTACTCCAAGAATAGATTGGGTGACAGATGCTGCATCTGGCGACTCCTTGGGCGTTTATGCCGTTGACGACAGACGTGGTTTTATCAATGTCAAGAATGGTGAAATAATTATAGACGCGAAAACAAATGACTATGAAAAGGCTTGGGTTTTCTCCGAAGGTCTCGCTGCTGTCATGAAAGATGGAAAAGTCGGATTTATCGATGCGAATAATAAACTAGTGATACCATTTAGATTCGATTATTCAAGCACTCGTTGGGGCGATACCGGTTATCTGTTTCATGATGGATATTGTATAATGACAAACAAAGATGGCAAGATGGGGCTGATAGATATCAACGGCAGTTGGATTGTGGATGCTGAATATGATGAGATATGGACCGCACATTCAAATGGCAGCAGAATATTTGTAAATGATGGTAAACATGGCGTGTTAGATTCTTGCGGCAATGTGGTTTATCCTGCTGAATATTTCTACATAGATATTTTGGATGATGGCTTTGTGCTTACCAAAGATGGCAGGAAATGGCAGGAGGATTATGAAGGCAATGTCGTTAATCCATTTGTTATAGATGGCGTTAACAGCTATATGAAATATCCTGTGTCATACAGTAATGAGTATGGTGTTGAGTATGCTTTGTCAGATTATGCGGAATATTATGTCAATAGAAATAGCGGAATAATGAATCGTATTACAGGAAGACCTATTACTCCAGCATTGTTTGAGGATGTCAATATGATATCAGATAAATTGTTTGAGGTTCAAGATGCTGAGACATACGACTGGTATATCATAGACCTTGATGGTAATATTGTAAGATAATCTTACTCTCCAACTTGTTGTCTTGTAGTCTCGTTGTCTTGTAGTCTTACAACAAGTTCCTCAACATCGAGACTCTCTCCCTTAACAGTGATGTGCGCCTGTTCGTAGAATTTCATTCGGTCGCCATAATGTTTATTGACGAAATCAATGACCTCTTGTTCGGTTTTTCCTTCGATGAGAGGTCTTTTCTTTTTCGACTGCATGAGACGGTGGACTGCAGTCATGGGAGCGACTTTTAAAAAGACAGTCGTTCCATTTTCATTCATCCATTCCATATTGTCGAAGAAACATGGAGTGCCGCCGCCGGTGGCGATGATGACATTATTTAAATTGATGGTGTCTTTAAGGAGCTGTGATTCTAGTTTTCGAAACGCAGCTTCGTCATATTTATGAAAAAAATCCTGGACGGAAATCTTGTATTTCTCTTCGAAAAGTTTGTCTAAGTCAATACCTTGCCACGACATCTTGTTGGCAAGATGTTTCAGCGCCGACGTCTTGCCGGAGCCCATGTAACCGATGAGGAAGATTCTTGGACTTTGAACTTTGAACATTGAACTCAGAACTTTTTTTGTCACTTCGACAGGCTCAGTGACCGGCGTGGTGCCTGAGCTTGTCGAAGGCATATTGTAAAAGATGCCACAGGGGGCGTCTCTAAATATTTAAACTTTCAATTTTCAATTTTCAGTTTTCAACTTTAAGAGGACTATGTTCTCTACATGGTGTGTATGTGGGAACATGTCGACAGGTTGAACTGCTTTGACTTCGTACAATGAGTCGAGGAGTTGAAGGTCGCGTGCCTGTGTTGCTGGGTTGCAGCTGATGTAGACGATCTTCTTAGGTTGAATCTTAAGAAGTTGTTCCACGACTTTCTCGTGCATGCCTGCGCGCGGTGGGTCGGTGACGACGAAGTCAGGGCGGCCGTTTGCTTCGATGAATTCGTCGGTGAACACTTTTGCCATATCGCCAGCGTAGAACTTCACATTATTAATATTATTAAATTCGCTGTTGATTTTTGCGTCAGCGATTGCTTCTTCTACATATTCAACGCCAACGACTTCTTTGACGAAACGAGCGAAATACAATGCGATTGTACCAGTTCCGGTGTAAAGGTCGTACATGAGTTCATCGCCTTTTACTTCAGCTAAATCGAAAGCTGCTTTGTATAATCTTTCACCTTGATAGACGTTTGTCTGGAAGAAAGAAACAGGTCCGACTCTGAATTTAAGGTCGTCGTGACCTTCGCGAGGAGCTTTCATTGTCTCGATGAGACATTCTTCGCCGTATACGTTTTCGAAAGGAAGGTCGGTGATGATGTCGTTGAATTTGTTGTTGATGACCAACATGATAGAGATGATTTCTGGGAAACGTTTCTGTAATTCAGGAATCATCACGTTTCTGATGAGGTCGTTTTCTTCGTTGATGACGACGATGACCATGAACTCGCCTTTGCCGTTGCAGCGGATCACTACGTTACGCATCAATCCTTCGTGGGCGCGGACGTTATAGTATGATAATTTATGTTCTAATGTAAAATCTTTGATAAACAATCTGATGGCATTAGAAGGTTCTTGTTGCAACCAGCATTTCTCAATGTCGATGACTCTGTCGAAGAGACCTGGAAGGTGATATCCGAAACCTTTCACTGCTTCTTCGTCGTGAGTTCCTGCAGGAGCACCGTCGACAAGCCATTTGCGGTTTGAGAAACTGTATTCCAACTTGTTACGATAGAAATATTGTTTCTCAGAACCTAAGATAGGAAGTATCTCAGGATATTCCACTTTAGCGATTCTGTCGAGGTTGTCCTTGACTTGTTTTTGTTTATAATGAAGCTGCCATTGATAGTCGATGTGCTGCCATTTGCAACCGCCGCAGAGACCGAAGTGTTGGCACACTGGCTCGACGCGTTTGTCGGACATCTGCTTGAAGTTGACAATTTTACCTTCGAAGCATTTCTTCTTTTTCTTAAAGACTTGCAGGTCAACGATGTCGCCTGGGGCTCCGAAAGGAATGAAAACTACTTTGTCATCTGGTTTGGCAACGCTCATGCCTTCAGCGCCAGCGTCGATGATGCTGACGTCTTCTAAAAATTCAGGTTGTTTTATCTTCTTTTTCATGACGGCAAAGATAATAAAAGTCAACGGACAACAGACAACGGACAACGGATTTTTTTTGAGTTGAAAGCGGAAAGTTGAAAACTGAAAATTGGTGATTGGTCGAGAAACTCATAAGTGTCAAGAAGACCCGAATAAACTTACAGATGAAGAATAGGTTGAGAAGTTTAAACAACTGGCGGATATAAGGAAGAAAGAGGTTAAAACAAGATGATTGAATTTACCAACCGCGTAAACCTCTTCTTATCTCTCTCGGAAGACGAGAGTCTGTTTTACCTCCAAAAAGAGGACTTATCATCTCCCATATCAGAGATAATATAATAACAATCAGTCCTACTATGATATAAAACCAGAATATGTAAGCCGCTATTTTAAATATGAAGTCTATCATAACTTTTGAATTGCGCTACAAAGTAAACAAATAAAATTAACTTAAACAAGAAAAAAATATGAACCAGTACGGCGTTTCCTTGGACGACCCTATGGAAGCAAGCTAGCTGCTCATTGCTCGTAGCCCCAATGCGTTAGGGATTAGAGCGGCATCCTTTGCGAGAGAAGCGATAGCGGAGCGAGCAAAGATATAGCGGAAAGCCCGACGCGAAGCGGAACGCCCAAAATAATTGACAAAAGGCTAAAGACGAATGACTAAAGATTGTTTAGGTTTAAGGTTCTGCTTTTTTAGTTCAAAAATAATTCCGAACTCCTAACTCCTAATTCCTAATTAATGCTATCTTTGTAAAAAACAAATGTCTACCAAAAATGAAGATACTTCCAGTTGAAAAGATAAGAGAGGCGGATGCTTTTACAATTGAAAATGAACCTATTGAGTCTATAGACTTGATGGAACGTGCGGCCTCGGCTCTTTATGAATGGTTTGTGAAACGCTGCAAGACCAAGGAGGTTTCTGTTAAGATTTTTTGCGGTATCGGCAACAATGGCGGTGACGGTCTTGCTCTGGCCAGGATGCTTTATTCGACGAGTATAATGCCGCAGGTGTTCGTTGTTCGATATTCGGACAAGATGAGCGCCGATTGCGAGATTAATTTCGAAAGACTGAAAGAAGAGACAGAGGTGCCGATGTATGATATTTTCTCTGAATATGACTTCCCTCAGATATATGATAATGATATCGTAATCGATGCGATATTCGGTTCGGGATTGAACAGGTCTATTGAGGGATTTACTGCGGAACTTATTGATTATCTGAATAAAACCAACGCGATAAAAATCGCTATCGACGTGCCATCGGGACTTATCTTAGAAACTCAGAAACTCAGAAACTCAGAAACTCAAAAAAGTCAACAGACAACGGACAACAGACAACAGATAACGTTGCCTGAGCCTGTCGAAGGCAAATGTCAACGCTTCGACAAGCTCAGCGACCGACAAGTTCAAAGTCCAATTCTTAAAGCTGATTATACTTTGACATTCCAATTTCCGAAGCTTGCTTTTATGTTTCCGGAATATGATGCTTTTGTCGGTAAGTGGGAAGTGCTTGATATAAAGTTGCATAAGGATTTTATTGACAATGTTGAAACGATGAATTTCTATGCCACTGATGATGTGGTGAGACCGATATTGCGTAAGCGTGCAAAGTTCTCTCATAAAGGCACTTACGGACATGCCTTGCTGGTGGCAGGATCTTCTGGCAAGACAGGAGCGGCGCTGCTATCGGCTGAGGCCTGTATGAGGACAGGAGTGGGACTTCTTACGGTTCATCTTCCAAAGGATGCTCTTCTTCCAATGCAGACGTATCTTCCTGAAGCGATGACGTCCATCGATGAATCTAATACACATTGTTCTGAGATAAAAGATGTTATTTATACTGCGGTAGGAGTGGGACCGGGACTCGGCAAGCACGAAGAGACGGTGACTCTCCTGAAGAAGATAATACAAGAGTCGACGCAGCCTTTGGTGTTGGATGCCGATGCATTGAATATCATTGCCGACAATCCCACATGGCTGTCGTTCTTGCCAGACAACACCATACTAACACCTCATCCTAAGGAATTTGAACGTCTTTTTGGCAGAACTAATAATTCTTACGAACGTCTTGAACTTCAGAGAAAGATGTCTGTTGTACATAATATAATCATTGTGCAGAAAGGAGCGCATACCGCCATCACATTCCCTAATGGCATCTGTTTTTTCAACTCGACAGGTAATCCTGGAATGGCGACAGCAGGCAGCGGCGATGTTCTGACAGGAATGATATTGTCGCTCTTGGCACAGCGATATTCGCCGGCAGAAGCTGCTTTGCTGGCAGTGTTTATGCATGGAAAAGCAGGCGATATCGCAGCGGAAAATATAGGGATGGAATCTATGATTGCAAGAGATATAATAAGGTTTATTAATAAAAGTTATGAATATTTAAAGTCATAGGGACGCGGATTCATAAGGCTTTGCGACTCTAAGTCTTTGTGACTTAAAAAAAGTTAAAAGTATGTTACCAAAAGCATTATCACAACGCTTGATAAAAAGCGAAGATCTTAACCACCACAAGACATTTTTTGCCGGCAGATGCGCCGAATGGTTTGTCGAAACATCATTCATTGCAGTAGCTCAATATGTTAACCCTCAGCATATAGTGTGTTTGAAGGTACATGGCTTGGAATTCCTTCATCCTATTTATGCTGGTGATACCATCTCTATTGAGAGCACTGTCATCGCTAACGGAAAAAGTACATTGACTGTTTACACAAAGGTCACATGTAATAAAACTCCAGACAGAATATTCTGTGATGGCTATGCTACATTTGTTCATGTCAACGATGATACTGTTCCTCAGCCTCATGGTATTGTCATTACTCCTACGACTGAACTTGAAGCTAAGCTGCAGGAAGAAGCGAAGGCTTTGGTGTTGAAGTCTAAAGAAAAGAAATGATTTTCCACGAATAAACACGAATGGATTGGTTTCCGATTGGTGCATATTAGTGGTGTAAAATAATTTTTTATTTGAATAACATTTTTGGATTGTATTCGTTAAGAGTAAAAACAACAATGTCGAACAAATAAATTATTTCTAAAATAGATAATCTTTACTTTTTGTAGAAAAAATATAGTATTTTTGTTAATTAGAAAAAACGATTATGGTAAAGACGAGTATTCTTTGGGCTGATGATGAGATAGAACTCCTCAGACCGCATATTTTATTCTTGGAAAAGAAAGGTTATGAAGTAGTTACAACCAATAATGGCGCTGAGGCTATAGACTTGGTTCGTGAACGTCATTTCGATATAGTGTTTTTAGATGAGCAGATGCCTGGCATCTCTGGGGTTGAGACTCTTGAGAGAATCAAGCTGGAATATCCTAACCTTCCTATTGTGATGATTACCAAAAGCGAAGAAGAAAGTATCATGGAAGATGCAATCGGAAGTAATATAGCCGATTATCTTATAAAGCCAGTTAACCCAAACCAGATTCTTCTTTCACTGAAGAGAAACCTTGAAAAGAAACAGCTCGTTGACGAGAAGTCTACATCCAAATATCAGCAGGAATTCCGCAAGATTGGTATGGAGATAAACAACAATCTCAATTATAACGAATGGGTTGATGTTTATAAAAACCTAACACGCTGGGATCTGGAACTTCAGAAGTCGAACGATGACGGCATTAAGGAAATACTTTCTATGCAAAGACAGGAAGCCGACAATATGTTCTGCCGTTATGTGGAGAAAAAGTATGTCAACTGGATTCAGCCTGACAGCGATGACAAACCTACTATGTCGCATACCTTGATTCGCGATAAGGTGATACCACATCTTGATGATAACGACAAGCCATTGTTTTTTATCTTGATAGATAATCTCCGCTACGACCAGTGGAAGTCTATACAGACAATGCTAGAACCTTATTTTCGTACTGAAAACGATGATATCTATTATAGTATATTGCCTACCACGACACAGTATGCTCGTAACTCTATATTTGCAGGCTTGATGCCTCTTGAGATTCGTCGTCGTTTCCCTAAATACTGGGTCGATGAAGAAGATGAAGGCACCAAGAATCAATACGAAGGAGAGCTTCTGGGTGAACAGCTTCGACGTTATGGAAAGAATATCAAATATTCTTACAACAAGGTTCTCAACCTGGCGGCAGGAAAGAAACTTGCTGAGCAGATGTCTAACCTTATGCAGAACAAACTCAATGTGATAGTGTATAATTTCGTGGATATGCTTTCGCATGCTCGTACAGAGATGGAAATCATCAGAGAGCTGGCTGCTGATGAAGAGGCATATCGTTCGTTGATGTTGTCGTGGTTTGAACATTCTTCTCTCTTCGATATCATGAAGTTCATCTCACAGAAGTCATGTAATGTGATTGTTACAACCGACCACGGTTCTGTATGGGTGAAGGATGCAGTCAAGATTCTTGGCGATAGAGATGTCAATACCAACCTTCGATATAAATATGGCAAGAGTTTGAAATATAATGCTAAGGAGGTCTTTGAAGTGCGTGATCCTGAAAAGATCTTTTTGCCAAAAGTGAATATAAGCACCTCATACGCATTTGCTCGTACCAACGATTTCTTTGCGTATCCGAATAATTACAACTATTACGTGAATTATTATAAGAACACCTTCCAGCATGGTGGCATCTCTATGAATGAAATGCTGATACCTGTGGCGTTTATGACAAGTAAATAATTAAAACAATGCAAGATATAACATTTGAAATAAACAATATTGAAGAATTGTCAAAAGTATCTGACTTACTTTTGGAATGGCGTGAAAAATCGAACATCATAGCTTTTTATGGAGCTATGGGGGCAGGTAAGACAACTCTCGTGAAGAACCTCTGTCAGAAACTCGGAGTCAGTGACGAAGTCAACAGTCCTACCTTCGCTTTGGTTAATGAATATCAGACAGAGACATGTGACTCAATCTTCCATTTCGATTTCTATAGAATCAAAAGTCTGGAAGAGGTATTTGATATAGGTTATGAAGATTATTTCTATGGGGGCGACCTTTGTCTATTGGAATGGCCTGAACTCATAGATCCTCTTATGCCAGAACATTTTATCAAAGTTGAGATAAAGCATGGCGATACTGATACGAACAGAAAGATCAGATGTTCATTTGTGTAAATGTTAAAGCATGTTAACAGATATAAGGCTGCTCGATGATTTTGGGCAGTCTTTTTTATTTTTATATAATAAATATGAAAAAGAATGCTTGATTTTTAAGTTAAAATGAGTAACTTTGTAAATTAATTTTTGTGTTATGAAAAGAATTTTATTTACTCTATTGGCTCTACTTATGATGAGCATGGGTCTTATGGCTGAAGACGTTAATGTTGATAAGGCAAAAAAAATAGGTGTTAAATTTTTGAATGTAAATACAAGCTTGAAAGTCAGTGATTTAGACTTGTCGTATACATCGGTTAATGAAAGCGGAAAACCTTGTTTTTATGTGTTTACCAATAAAGGAAAAGGCTTTGTTATAGTTTCCGCTGATAATAGGATGAAACCGATATTAGGATATTCTTCAGAAAATAATTTCAATTCAAACGATATAAATCCGGCCCTGAATTCATTTTTCCAAAATTATATAGCTGCTGTCGATTATGTTGTTGAAAGCAAGATGGAAAGAAGTGAGGATGCTAAGAGAGATTGGGAGTCGGTAGAGAATACTGGAAAAGTCGCGGTGAATAGAGTTGATGGTGGAGTGGCTCCTTTAGTAAAGACAACATGGAATCAATCTGATATTTATAACTCAATGTGTCCAGAAGACCCTGCTGGTTTTGGTGGTCATGTTAAATCAGGTTGCGTTGCCAATGCTATGGCACAGATAATGAATTACTGGCAATGGCCTCAAATAGGAGAGGGATCATATTCATATCAAAGTGATTATGGAATATTGAATGCTAATTTCGGAGCAACAGAATATAAGTATGAGATGATGCCTGAGTTTTTGGATTATACAAGTCCTCAAGAAGAGGTCGATGCAGTGGCGTTGTTGCAATATCATGCAGGAATAAGTGTAGATATGATGTACGGACCGACAGGAAGCGGCGCATATTCATATAATGTCCCGATAGCAATGAAATATTGTTTTAGATATAATAGTGATTTGTACCCTACATATTTGGATTATGTGGATGGTTATATCTCTGTCTGGGAGAATATGTTGCGCGAAAGTATCGATAGGGGAGAGCCTGTATATTATTCGTCGTTCGGACCAGATGGTGGTCATGCTTTTGTTTGCTCTGGTTATGACGAGAATAATTTGTTTCATTTCAACTGGGGATGGCAGGGATTCGATAACGGATATTATGCCATAGATAATTTCTATCTTACTTATCACGATTTCCCTTATGGACATGAGGCGATATTCAATATGAAACCTAAATCTCAATATTATAATCAACCGAAAGCTGTTGATAATGTGAAATATGAAACCGATGATGAGAATTACGTGAACACTATTGCTTTCGATGTTCCGGTCTCAAATCTTAATGATATGCCTCTTGCAACGATAGATTCTGTGGTGGTTTTGCGTAATAACACAATTATTTACACTCATTATAATCCAACACCTGGAGAGACTTTGACATTTGACGATCAATTGGAAAAAAACGGACTTAACTATTATAAGATTTATTCTGTAGCTAATGGACTTAAGAGTCATGCTGTGATTGATACTGTTATGACTGGTCCTGCTTATGACTTGAAATTTAATTTGTACGACTCTGATAACGATGGTTGGCTTTCTCCATCCATATCAATTTTGGATTCAAGAGGTGTCGTTGTAAAAAGACTTGGCCTTGTTAATGGAGATTTTGAAACAATAACGGTTTCTGTTCCTGATAATGATACGCTTACATTCTTCTGGAATTATGTCAATGCGGCATATTCAGATGAAGATGCAGAGTGCTCTTTTGAAATATATTATAGTGATTCATTGTTGTATAAATCAGTAGGAAAACCTAAAGTCGGTCCTTTGGCTGATTTCTATATCAATCACAATCATGTATATGTTGGTGAAAAAACAACGATAAAAGTTGATGTTTTCCCTAATCCTGTCGTGTCTACATTAAATATATCAGGTGTTGAGGTCGATGAGATAATCATCTATAATTATTGTGGCCAGGAGATGATGATTTTGAATGATTGCTCTAATTTTATAAATGTCAGTGATTTGTCTGAAGGTTTGTATATGATGAACATAAAAGACAAAGAAGGACATATTTTAGTTAAAAAGTTTGTAAAGAAATAATTTTATCAAAAATATAATTTTATGAAAAAGATAGTTTTTGTTGGAAGTGGTGCAATTGCAACAGCAATAGGTAATGTTTTGGCAAGAAAGGCAGTTTATGATGTTACATTACTTTCTATAGAAGAAGAAGTCGTTGATTCAATAAATAATGATAGAGTCAATATTGCATATTTTCCAAATGTAAAGTTGTCAAGAAATATTAAAGCTTCGACAGATATTGAAATTTTGAAGGATGCCGATATAATCTTTATGGCGATACCTTCAACAGCTGTTGTAGGATATCTCGAAAGCAATAAGCAATATATAAATCCTAAAGCTATAATTGTCAACTTGGCGAAAGGCTTTGGTAAAGACGATCGTCTCATTCCTGAATGTTTGATGGAATTCATGAACAACCCTATTCTGACAATGAAGGGACCTTCTTTTGCACGTGAAATAATAAATCGTCAGGAGACTGGCTTTACTCTTGCTTCACAGAATAATGATTATTTCAATGAGGTGGCTGAGATCTTCAGCAATACAAATATTCACTTCGATTTCTCTAACGATATGCTTGGCGTTGAATTCGCAAGCATCTTGAAAAATATCTATGCAATCGTAATAGGTATGCTTGACGCTAACTACGACTCTCCAAACTTAAGGTCGTTGGTAATTACCAAGTCAATCAATGAGATGCGTAAGCTCATGCTCTCTTTCGGAGGACAAGAGATAACAATGTTTAACTATTGCGGTTTCGGTGACTTCTCACTCACAGCTCTCAACGACATGAGCCGCAACAGAACACTCGGACTTCTCATCGGTAAAGGTTTCTTCAACAGCGGCATCTCTGAAAAAGTCGTCCTCGAAGGTCGTATCGCAGTTGACGTATTCTATCAGAAGGTTGAAGAAAGTCATATCGATATCAGCGCATTCCCAATCATGTCTGAATTATATCATGTCTTCAACGATAACGATTACCCAACAAAGAAATTCGTTAAAAACATCTTGAATAAAATCAAATAAACTGCTCTAAACTATAAACTTTAAACTATAAACTTTAAATGGGTGTCGTTGTACGTCAGAGTATTAAAGGTTCTATAATGAATTATCTTGGGGTGATAGTCGGATTCTTCACCACGTTTTTCATTGTTACCAAATATCTTACGACAGAGGAGGTGGGTCTTACACGCGTCCTCGTCGATGCCTCTATTCTTTTGTCGGGACTTGCGCAGCTTGGAACGAGCACCTCGGCAATGCGTTATTATCCGTATTTCAAAGATGAGAAAGAACGTGACCACGGATTCTTCGGATGGTCGGTGATTATCCCTTTCGTGGGATTCATTATTTTCTCGATACTCTTCTTCGTATTCAAACAGCCAATAGAAAACTACTTCTCACAAAATTCGGAGCTCTTCGTAGATTACATATATTTTGTAATACCGATGTCGTTCTTTATGACGTATCTGCTTGTTTTTGAGACTAATTCGAATCTGCTGATGCGAATCGTAATACCGAAATTCATAAGAGAGGTGGGAATACGTCTCATGACATTGGTGGTTTATCTTCTATATGCCTTCGATGTCATCAAGCTCGACGGCATGGTGATATGTCTCTGCCTGACATACGGAATAGCAACGCTTTTAAATATCATTTATCTTTTCTCGCTTAAAAAGGTTTCTTTCAAAATAGAACCTGCTTATATATCGAAATGGTTGCGTAAAGACTTTATATTCTATACTTTATTCTTAATTGCGACATCATTGGCGGGAAATCTCATTCCAGTATTGAATACTTTTTTTGTCTCAGGAAAACTTGGTCTGGCCGTCGCTGGTATCAACACGATCGCGGTTTATATCGCAAGTATGGTGGAGATTCCGTATCGTTCGCTCGCCGCTATTTCCAGACCGCATATATCTCAAGGAATGAAAGATAATAATATGCAGGAAGTCAATATTATGACCAAGAATGTCTCCTTGCATCAGTTTATGGCATCGATGTTTATATTCTTTTTGATATGGATAAACATAGATCTCGTTTATAGTCTGATACCTAACGGAAATGTCTATGATGAGGCTAAATTCGTTGTGCTGATTCTTTCTGTCGTTAAGATCATTAACACTTCCCTTAATGTGGGTGCGACAGTGTTAAGTTATTCTAAGTATTATTATTACTCTCTTTTATTCACGATTATCTTGACGCTTACAGCGATTTATATGAATATCAAACTGATACCTATATGGGGTATGGAAGGAGCTGCTCTCGCATCATTGATTTCATATATCGTTTATTACACTTTCCTTTTAACATTTGTCAACTGGAAAATTAAGGTGTCGCCACTTTCAATGAGAGAGCTTTATACAGTGATGATAATACTTTCATTATTTGGAATGGATTGGTTATTACAGACTTATTTGTCAAAACATTTGATTTCGATATTTAATGTCGAATTGATTGGAAAGATATTGGATTCTGCTGCCAGGACATTTCTCTTGTCGGTGTTAGGAATCGTAATTATATATAAATCAAAGATTTCAAAACAAGTAAATGACATTATTGATAAGTTTTTATCAATGTTAAAATTAATATAGAAACAATATGAAAATTATAGTAGTAGGACCAGCGCATCCTTACAGAGGCGGTATTGCGGCTTTCACCGACAGACTGGCGACAGAATTCGTTGCTGAAGATGTTGATGTTGAGCTGTATACATTTACCTTGCAATACCCAGCCTTTCTCTTTCCCGGGAAGACTCAATATTCTGACGGACCTGCTCCGGAAAATATCAAGATATTCCGTAAGATTAACTCCGTCAATCCTTTGACATGGATTAAGACAGCAAAAGAAATACGCGACAAGAAACCTGATATTGTCTTGTTCGCTTATTGGATGTCGTTCTTTGCTCCATGTTATTCAAGAATGGCAAAGATTATATCAAAGAATAAGACTTCATGTTGTATTGGATTGGTTCATAATATGTTGCCTCATGAGAAATCCTTGCTCGATATATTGTTCTCACCATGTTTCGTGAAATCGATGGATGCTTTTGTAGCTCTTTCAAAGTCAGTTTTGGAAGACATCTCAAAACTCGACAGGAAATCAAAACCAAAACAATTCTCACCTCATCCATTGTACGACCATTATGGTGACAGAGAAGATAGGACATTGGCGCTGAGTAGCTTGTATCTGGACGACAGATATAATTATCTTCTTTTCTTTGGTCTCATCCGTGAATATAAAGGTCTCGACTTGCTTCTTAAAGCGATGGGCGATGAGCGTATTGATGAATATCCAATCAAACTTATCGTTGCCGGTGAGTTCTATGACAAGAAAGAACCTTATCTTCAATTGATTGATAATTATAAGATTAATGATAAAGTCATCATCTGCGACAAATATATCCCAGATGAAGAGGTGAAGAATTTTTTCAATCTTGCTGATATGGTCGTGCAACCATATAGATCTGCTACACAGAGCGGTGTTACTCAGGTGGCTTATCATTTTGAGAAACCGATGCTCGTTACTGATGTGGGCGGTTTAAGAGAGATAGTGCCTGATGGTAAGGTGGGTTACGTGGTTGAACCGCAACCTGTTAAGATTGCAGACGCGATATGCGATTTCTATGATAACAACAGAAAAGAGACTTTCGAAGAAAATATCATAGAGGAGAAGAAGAAGTATGAATGGTCCAAGATGACGCAGACAATCATGAGTTTATATAAAGAAACATTAAATAAAGATTGATGATGAAGAAGTTGATATCGCTTTTGACAAAGATATTCCCTCGACAAATATTGATAAAATTCAGTTATTTGTTTAGCATTTTGATAAGACCTTTCTACTGGGGAAACAAGGTGGAATGTCCTGTTTGTGGAAAGCATTTCCGTAAATTCCTTCCTTACGGATATGGAGAAGCGATGGATAATAGATTGTGTCCTAGTTGTTTGTCATTGGAACGTCATCGTCTTCTTTGGTTGTATCTGAAAGAAAAGACAGGATTCTTCACCGATGAGTTAAAGGTGCTGCATTTTGCACCGGAGCAGCCTTTCTTAAAGAGATTCAAGAGTTTGAAGAATCTGGATTATACAACAGCTGACCTCGACTCTCCGATAGCAGATTTACATCTTGACGTGACAAAAATTGATTTGCCAGATAACACTTATGATGTGGTTATATGTAATCATGTTTTGGAACACGTTGATAATGTTGATAATGCCTTTTCTGAAATAAAAAGAATATTGAAACCAAACGGTTGGGCGATATTGATGGTGCCGATAAATCCTAATGTCGACACTTTTGAAGATCCATCAATAACTGACCCTAAGGAAAGACAGCGACTATTCGGTCAGTATGACCATGTCCGTCAGTTTGGCAGAGACTATGCCGATGTCTTGGCAAAAGCAGGATTTAAGGTTGATACCGACAGATTATATTACGAGATTCCTGAAAACCAACGCGATAGAATGCGCCTCGCCCGTCCTGGAGAAGAGGTTGTTTATAGAGTTATAAAAAAATGAGACGCATCAATGTGTATTTATATGCACGAAACATTGGTACGTCTCTATTATTTAATTCCTAACTCCTCATTCCTAATTAATAAAACTCTGGGTGCATTTCCTTGAATTTTTGTTCGAAGTCCCAGAAGCGTCTGATGCTTTTCTTGCTCCAGTCGAGTCTCAATTCGTCTTTTTCCTCTTCTGTGAGATGCCAGTCGATGTTGGAGTTGTGGAGACGCTGTGTCAAGGTGTACATCATCAGAGCAGCGGAGACGCTGATATTGTAACTTTCTGTAAAACCGAACATTGGGATTTTGACGTACATGTCTGCATGTTCCAAAGCATATTGACTTAAACCTGTTTTCTCTGTTCCGAAAACTATAGCGACAGGTTCGTCCAATGGCAGCTCTTCAGGAGTGAAGTCGTTTTGGTGAGGGCAAGTCGCCACGATTTTATAACCTTTTTTATGCAGATTGTCGAAAGCTTCAGGAGTGTTGAATTCGTTTTCGTTATATTTCTTCAAGTCGAGCCATTTGATGCTGCCTACCACGATGTCAGGGTTGACGTTATAGACCCATCTGTTCTCGATGACGTGAACATCTTGTACGCCGTTGATGTCGCAGCTTCTCAATACTGCGCTGGCGTTATGCGATTGGTAGATGTCTTCAAGAACGACAGTGACGTGACGAGTTCTGTAGTTCAATACTTCCTCAAAACGTTTCTGTCTTTCTTCTGTTGTATATTGCTTTAGGAAATTGTATAACTCTCTATCTTTCGGTGACATATCTGTTTTTAATTAGTGAAAAATCTTATTGGCAAAGATAATAAAAAAGTCGATAAGATATTCTGTTTAATCCAATATTTCCAAATAACCGTTTGTCGGGACCAAATCTGCGAATAATATTCTCTTTTTGTAATTTTTTCAATTGCCATTTAATGCATCTTGACTAATGTCACACAATTCCGATAATTCAATACGATTGATATAAGGATTATTCTTAATGCATTCAATTGTTTTTGCAGCAGTTTTCTGTCTGTTTTCTGGGTCTTCCCCAAATCTCACCCCATATATCATACTTTCATCCCAAACATAAAAATAAATCAGTAAAACATATTTTTTAATTCATTGATTTACAATAATGAAAATCTGAAAGCGTAATATAATTCGGTAAAGACACCGCAATTTGAAAAATGCTGCAAGAAATAATCATAAATTTGTAAGTACACTTAATGGTTTTTATTATGAACAAAGCTCTATTTATATTGTCGTTTATCTTGTTATTATCGTGCTCGCGTCATAATGATGCGGAGCGTCTTTTGGAAAAAGCGCAGGCTGTTATGGAAACATCGCCTGACACGGCAGCCATGTATCTCGACTCCATCCTGATGCCGGAGAAGTTCCTGAAGAAGGATAGATACATGGAATATCTTGTGACGAGAGTGCAGGCCAAGTACAAGAATTACGACAACATAAAAGAAGACACAAATATCTTCATAACAAAAACATACTTCGACAAGACGAGAAAGAATTCACAGATGAACATGTATTCCCATCTGTATAGTGCCTGCGTCTATGATGAAAGAGGCGAATATGAAAACGCGATGAGGGATTATAAAACCGCTTTCTCATTGGCGGAAAAAATGCAGGATTCCCTTTATATGTGGAGGATAAGTCAAAATATAGGTGGTTTATTCTATAATCAATTATATTTTGATGAGGCATTGAAAATATACAAAAGTTCTATTACATGGATAAATAATAATGATGATAAAGCATTGTGTTATGCTGATATTGTCCGTATATACCATTTATTAGGTATGCCTGATAGTGTTTCGTATTATATTGGTAAGGCTATTGATATGGCCGAGCAAGCAAATGATAAAATGATTTTGTCATCAATATATCAAAATGCTCATGTATATTGTAGAAAAAACAATGAACCAGAACTTGCAAAGAAATATCTTAAAATGGCATATGAAATAAACACAGATGCATCTGAAGAAATACGATTTCAACTTAATTTCCTAAACATGTATATTGAAGATGAAAATATTGATTCCGCAAGGGGATATGTTAATATGTTAAAAAATGTATATAATGATATAGATAATAAGAATTTAAAAACAACTGTATGTAAATCCATTGCGAGATATTATGACAAGATAGATATGTGTGATAGTGTCATGTATTTTATGGATAAAGTTGTATGGTTCTGTCAAGGATCTTATATAGACAATATTGCACAAAATATATATGAAATACAAGAAAAATACGATTATGAATTACAGCGAAACATATATCAAACAAAATTAAATAAACGATTGATATTAATAGTATGTATACTGATAGTATTATTGTTGGTTTCTATTATATCATTAATAAGAATCACAAAGTTAAATCGTAGAGAACAAGTGCTGACAAAAGAGGTCGAGGGCTTAAGCAATGTGAAGAACGATTATGACAAATTCAAGCATGAGATAAAAGAATCGTTCGACAACAGTCTGAAAGCACGTTTCGATGTCATACGGAAAGTCAACACATTTGAGCGTAATAATAAAACAAACAAAAATGTAAAAGAGATTAAAGAATATGCTTATGGTTCTAAGTACAAGACTGCATTTGAAGCAAGTGTTGACGTCATCGAGTCGTCATACAACAACATAAGTGCTTTCATCAAGGAAACATATCCGGAATTGAACGAAACAGAATACAAAGTATGTATGCTGTCGCTCGCGCCTATAAGCGTTAACTACATCTCCTGCATACTAGGTTTTACGACAGACACTGTAGGCAAAGCGCGTAGCAATGTCAGGAGAAAGCTGGAAATAGAAGACAGAAAAATTTCCATAGCGGAGCATATTATAGAGAAATATTACAAAAAGCAATGAAAAACGCCTGATATGAAGCATTATTTCACCACAAATAAGAAGATTTAATCCCAAAACAGAAAATAGATAAGTAAAGATGTTTTTATAATCCATTGACTTTCAATATGCATAATCAAATGCGCAAATAAATAAATGTAAAAGTGTTTTGAATAAGATTGGATGAAATAAATTTGTGGAAAAACTTTTAAAAATTACAAAAATATGAAGAGATTATTTTTTATTCTAATCCTGCTTTTTTCAAGCAGCATGATGTTTTCTCAAAACGAGTTTGAGTATATCTATGATGGGGTAGGTACTAGATATTACAAAACATTCACAGACGTTTTTGAAATGGATAATGGGGATTATGTCGTATTCGGTAACAAAGGGGGAATATATTTCGGACGTTTTTCAAAGTCTGGCGAATTGCTATCTGATACGACAATGAGTGTTGGTATATTGGGATATAGATCATCCAATTATGAAGGCACTCCGATTATAAAAGACAATGATGGTAACTTCTATGTTTTTATTACGCATAATCCAATATTTGATACTACCAATACGGGATGTCAAGGTTTTTTCGATTCCAAGATAGTCATGAATAAATTGAATGAGGAGCTTGAAGTAGTCTATTCAAAAGAAATTACAATTCCTTTGGATACTACAAACTGGATAAACCTTTGGGCAGCTCCACAAAGCGCCTACGAATCTCCGGAAATACAAATCGGTACGGTATTAGATAATGGCGACGGTTTTGTTATTTGCTATGAAAAATATGCTGGTAATATAACAGGGCCTGAACCTCATGCAACCGGATATGATAGTACATTATTTATTAAGACCGACTATGAACTTAATGTACATAAAAGCGGAAGCTTTGGGCATACCAAATGTAATAAAATGAGACATAGAAATCATTTGCTTTATGATGAAACTGATAATGAATATCTGTATTATGTCAGTAGTTATTGGAGCCAATGGTTGAAAAGAGGATTTTATTTATACCGTTTTGATTCTGATTTTAATTATATTGGTGAACATTACATGTTCAATACAGATGGTACTGGAATGCATACTATAAAATATAGGGATGATAAATCGGTTGCAGATGGCATAACATTAAAGCGTACAAGTTCTAACACTACGATTATGATGGCAGGTGCAGACTGTTTTCATGTTACAAATGGCAATCCTCCAATAGATGAATATACGGCAGCGGTATGCTTGGAAATGAATGACGAAGCAAAGATGCTTGACAGCATAACATTCGGAAGAGCTGAAACATCTTCAGGAAACAGAACTTCTGTTCCTTCTGCTTGTTCCATAGACTGGGCGGATGAAAGCAGAATATTTATAGCTGCTACACCTAATTCATTCTTTTCTGATTTGATGTACAATAATAAATATCAGTATCTTATCATAAAAATGATTGACAAGGATTTGAATGTCTTGGATGAACTTTATTATGATTTTGGAGAGACATCCAGCTTATGGACAACCACACTTAAAGCCACCAAAGACGGCGGTTGCATGATAGCAGGACATTACAAGGATTTTGTCAAAGATCCAGATACATATTATAATTTCATTAAGAAATTCCCTCCGGAGGCGTTTGTCGGCATCGAAGAACCTCATGCACATGGTTTGAAAGTCGCTGTCGCATATCCTAATCCGGGAGGTGATGTAATGAATATAAGAACCACGTTGAGAGATTGTAATCTTACAGTCTATGATATGCAGGGAAGAATCGTGCATCAACAGGAAATAACAGATGATGTCACTTCAATAGACGCTTCTAAATGGCAAAGCGGAACATACGTTTGGAGGTTAGGAGTTAGGAGTGTGGAGTTAGGAGTTAAGGAAGTGGAGAGCGGAAAGTGGGTTAAATAAGAATCCTAGAATTTTCAACTCCCCAAAGCGTTAGGGATTGGAGCGGCATCCTTTTGGAGGCGGAAGCTGGAGACGGAGACGGAAGCTGGAGGCGGAAAAAGATATAGCGGAAAGTCTTAAAAAATCTTAACATGAAATTATAGGTTTTATTAACATTGCGTTAAAAAATGTTAAAAGCAAAATATTTTCTTTACAAATGCTTGACAAAAGCGAAATGATAGTTGTACTTTTGTAGAGTGAATTATTTATCAACTATAAATGTGTAATAAGTTATAAAGTTCAAGAAAGGACTAGAAAATATTTTTAAATTTGTGAATAAAAAACTAAGAGATATGAAACAAGAAATATCACCAATACAAGATGAAATAGTCATATACCAATCGGAAGATGGCAATGTTAAAGTTGATGTTCTTTTTCAAGACGAAACCGTATGGCTCTCGCAAGAACAAATGGCATTGTTGTTTGGAAAAGGGCGAACAACAATCACGGAGCATATAAGTAACATTTTTTCAGAAGGAGAACTTCAGGAAAATATGGTGTGTCGGAAATTCCGACATACCACTCAACATGGTGCTATTGATGGACTTAGTCAAACTAAAGAAGTGAAATATTACAATCTAGATGTAATTATTTCTGTTGGATACCGTGTAAAATCTCGTCAAGGTACGATGTTCCGCATTTGGGCTACTCAACGTCTGAGAGATTATATTATCAGAGGTTATGCTTTGAATGAAGAACGCTTCAAAAAGGGATCTTCAATGAACTATTTCAAAGAGTTGATAGAAAAGATTCGAGAAATCAGAATAGAAGAAAAGATTTTCTATCAACAGATTAAAGATATATACAAAACAAGTATCGACTATGATCCTTCAGATGAGATGACGTTGAATTTTTTCAAAGAAGTTCAAAATAAATTATTATGGGCTGTCAGTGAGAAAACTGCAGCCTGTGAAAACCAAATACAAAGACATGCCAGAAGACAAATACGGTCATACATTTTACTATGAATATGGCAAACTTGTTAAAATAGAGAAGTAGAAAGATTCACAAACAATACTAATTTATATCATCATAAAGTCATGAAGGAATTGCAAATAGAAAATATCAGTTGGATTTTAAATCATTTTTATTTTTTGATATACGAACATTATTCGGTGAAAGATATTACAATAGGATTAAGATCGTATCCATCTGTAGTTTTCAAAAATCATCAATTTGGGATAGATGTCAATATCTGCGGTTCTGATTTAGGATGTGAATGTAATGACTATGAAGTCTATATTATAAAGAAACGATTGTTCTCAACACATATCATAAGTGTTTCCAAATTGATGGACAAGAATGAGCAATGGATGGAAAAAGAGAAAAATATCTCTAGTTATTCCAAATTCATCCAACAGAATCTTATGCCTGTGATTAGAGGAGAGAAATGGGGAAAATAAAAATAATAGAAATGATAAGAGACGCATCAATGTGTGTTTATTTTATCGGAATCATTGATACGTCTCTACTTGTAGTCTTTTATTTATACATCTCGCACCACCATGAGTCGTCGCCTTTGAGGTGTTTCTCGAACCATGCCATGATGGTCTTGTGCCATTTGATGCGTTTTTGATAGTCTCTGATATGGTGGTCTTCGCCTTCAACTTGTACCAACTCACATTCTTTGCCTAAGAGTTTCAATGCTGTGTAAAGCTGAATGCTTTCTCCGACAGGCACGTTGGTGTCTGATGATCCGTGCAAGAGCAGGAGAGGAGTGTTGACTTTATCAGCGTTGAACAAGGCGCTCTGTCCGACATACATCTTCTGGTTGTCCCATGGGAATGTGCCCGCTGCAGCAACGGTGTTGTAACCCCATCCCCAGTAGCCTTCGCCCCAGTATGATGAGATGGAACTGATGCCGGCGTGCGAGATCGCTGCTGCGAAAATGTCGGTGCGTGTTGTCAATAACTCTGTCATGAAACCGCCGTACGATGCGCCCATACAACCGACGTGTTCGCCATCGACAAAGTCGTGTTTCTTGATGAAGTCCTTGGTGGCGTCGATGATCTCGTCAGCGACGGTGATGCCCCAGTTGTTGACGTGACGTGCTGCGAACTCCTGACCGTAACCTGTAGAACCTGATGGTATTATGATATAAACGACATAGCCGTTGGCAGCGAAGTAGTTCTTTGGATAAAGACCTCTGAGGTGTCTTCCTGTTGGACTTGTTCCGCCGTAATAATAGACGATCATAGGATATTTCTTGCTGCTGTCGAAGTCTGCTGGAAGGTAATAGAAACCATCAACGATGTTGCCGGCTTTTGTCTTGTAGATGTAGTCGTGATATTCTCCGAATTTAAGGTCTTTGAACAATTCTTCTTCAGGGTTGCTGCTTGAGACGATTTCGTTGTTTTCCAAATTGACGACGAATCCTCTCTCTGGTGATTGAATGCCGCTGCCGTAATAGGCGATGAGCGGACTGTTCTGTGCCTTGCTCATGCTGAAGACGTTGTCGAGTTCTGTTTCTATCTCTTCAAAAGCACCTTTATTAGTATCATAGACGTAGATGTTGTTGTATGATTTCTCTTCTACTTTGAGATAAATTTTGTTGTCGTGCTTGCACCAGACTACTTGGTCGATGTTAGGGTCGAAGTTCTTGCTGATGCATCTGACGTCTTTTGTCTCGATGTCGAAGATATATGCTTCTTTGTCGTAGTCGTTGGCAATCATTTTCTTAGGAAGGTTTCTTCCTTTGCCGTCGAACATAGCAGCAGATCCTGTGACCAAGAGTTGTTTGCCGTCAGGAGAATATATTGCAGAACCGCCGAAATAGTCAACCCATAATGTGTCGATGCTGAAGTCGTTGACGTCGATTTCCATCATGATCTGTTTTGAATAAGGACGTGTGGTGTAGTCTCTAACTGATTGACTTACGATTATTTTGCTGCAGTCGTTGTTGATGTCGTGCAATGAAGTGCTCAATTCTCCTGCTGTGAGTTGTGAATGCAGACCAGTGTTGATGTCGTAGTGGTAGAGGTCGGTCTGGTTACGCCACCATGGCCAGCGGTCTTCCATGCCATCGAGGCGGTTGACGCCGTCTTTGCTCTTCTCGCCTTGTATGTTGATTCCGTAGATGATGAAGTTGCCGTCGTTGGAGATGGTATAAGAATTCATATCCTTTGAAGCTTCCATAAGAAGTGTAACGACGCCGTTTTCGAGGTTTTGCATATAAACCTGTGATTTGCCATTATCGTTCTTTCTGAAATAGACGGCAGTTTCGCTAGGATGGAAATAAACACCACCTATGTTATTATATTTGGTGTTGATGATGGTATTGTTGTCTCTTAAGTCGATGATTTCAGACCATGAATAAGAGCTGCCTTTAGGAGCAAATGTTTCCTTGTAAGAATATTTTACGTAGTTGCCGCAAGGAGATATGGAAGCGCCGGTAAGACGAATGCCGTTCATGACTGTATATAAGTCCATGTTTTTAGTTGGGTCGGTGTTCCATGTGAGAGCTTCAGGATTTTTACCTGAGAATTCAAGTTTGAAGTTCCAGTCGCATTCGCTGTTGTTCTTGTTCAATGACTTGATTATGATGTCGTGTTTGCCGATTTCGAGTTTAAGGCTTTTATCTTTAGTGTTGTTTTCTTTGCAGAACTCTTTGTTGGACATTATTTTTTCTCCGTCAAGATACAAGTCGAAAGCAGAGGTGGAAGTGGCTTTGAACTTGACTTCTTGGTATTCGGTGTTCTCTAAATATCCAGCGAGTAAAGTATAAGAATATTGTTCTTTTTCGCTTTTGTTATATATAATATTAAGGTATCCGTCTTCATTGATGGCGCTTTCTTGCCAGGTGAGAGAGTTTGGTGTGTTGTATAATTTTCTTTCTATGGCAGCTCTTTGGGCGTCTGGCATCTGTATTAATTCAAGGAAATCTGTTGCGTTGAATTTCTTGCCAGCGACATTGGTGCCATTATTTAACATAGGAACGTTAAGATTTTGTGACTCTATCATAAGGAAGCGTTCCGCTTGTTGGTATGAAGTCTCTTCTGTATCTTGTGCTTTTGTTATTGAAAAAGAAGAGATTAAGAACATTAATGTTAAAGTTAATAATGCTTTTTTCATATAAAATTGATTTAAAAAATAATAAAGCAAATATATTTATTTTTTTTGTTGATATTTCAGATAAAAAAACTAAATTTGCAGTTCGAAAAAAAATGTATTAGATATGGCAAAACAAATTGTAAAGAATGAAGGTGATGAACGCCTCGAATCTATTGAATCAACTTTAACAAACACAGAACTTTTTATTGAAAAAAATCAAAAGACTATCACAGTTGTTCTCGCAGTATTGATAGTTGCAGTTCTCGCTGTTTTCGGCGTTAAGAAGTTTTATCTCGAACCACGTGAAAAGAATGCTCAAGAAGCTATCTACCATGCTGAGCAGTATTTCGAAAGCGATAATTTCACCACAGCTCTCAACGGCGACGGAAATTATCTCGGTTTTGTTGATGTTATCAACGAATTCGGTGGTACAAAAACAGCTAACTTAGCAAAATATTACGCAGGTATTTGCTACCTCAACACAGGCGATTTCAACAACGCTATCAATTATCTTAAACAATTCAAAGGTAAAGATGTTATGGTTTCATCTTTAGCAGCAGGCGCAATGGGCGATGCTTATATGGAACTCGACAAAGTTGCTGAAGCAGCAAAGGCATACGAAAATGCAGCAGCTAACGACAACACATTCACATCTCCTTTCTATTTGCTCAGAGCTGGTATGGCATACGAAATGACAGGTAACTACCAAAAAGCTATCGATACATACAAACGTATCAAAGCTGAATATCCAAACAGCAACGAAGCTTTCAGCATCGAAAAATATATCGGCAGAGCTCAAGCACAAATGAAATAAGTTTATGTTAAAATAAATATGCACCCGATTCCAAAAGAGTCGGGTGTTTTTTTTGAATGCTATGAAACATAAGGACAATATGGAAAAGGAACCTAAACTGTTTGCAGGAGATTATCTAAAGGTATGGACTGCCAACTTTATGATGTATTTCTCTTTCTATTTCGTGACGCCATTGCTTCCTCTTTATCTTAGGGATGTCTTCAATGCCGACAAGGCGATGATTGGTCTGGTGCTGAGTGGTTATAGCATCGCGGCGCTCGCAATACGTTTCTTCAGCGGCTACATCGTCGATAGGTTTTCCAGAAAGAAAGTGCTTCTTATCGGTTATGCTTCATTCGCTCTTTTCTTCTTGGGATATTATCTCACAGGTTCCATCATTCTCTTTGCCGTTATCAGGACTCTTCATGGAGCGCCATTCGGTTTGACGTCGGTGTCGAGCAATACTGTCGCTATCGACGTGCTGCCTTCACAAAGAAGAGGAGAGGGCATAGGTTATTGGGGACTTAGCAACAACTTCGCAATGGCGGTAGGTCCGTCCTTGAGTCTTATGCTTTATCATCATTTTGATAGTTATAATCTTCTGTTTACCGTTTCTCTGCTTTTCGCATTGCTCGGACTTCTTATAAATACCTTCGTTAATTGTAAATACCGTCCGCCAGTCATGGAAAAGAAGAAGATGTCGCTCGACAGATTTCTTCTGTTAGAAGGATGGAGCCAGGGTATTTGTATAACATTCATCGCAATGGCGTATGGAATCCTCTCGACATACATAGCCATATACAGTAAGGACGTGCTTAATATCACGACAGGAACAGGAACATTCTTTATGCTCTTTGCTCTAGGTCTGATATTGTCGCGCTTTGTTGGGGTGAAAGCCTTGAGCAAAGGTTACGCTGTCAGAAATGCGACTTACGGTGTGATAGTAGTGGCTGTAGGTTATTCGATGTTTACATTCTGGCAAACATTATATGGATATTATATCTCTGCTGTCGTAATTGGTTTCGGTCAGGCTAGCATGTATCCAGCAGTCCAGACGATGTTTCTGAATATGACAACGAACGATAAGAGAGGAACGGCAAATGCTACGATATTGACAAGCTGGGACTTAGGAGTAGGACTTGGAATTATTTTAGGAGGTTATGTGGCAGAACATCTCGGAGGTTACAACTCGGCATTCCTGATGTCGGCAGTAGTAAGCGCTCTTTCTCTGATATTTTTCCTTTCTTATGCTAAGAATGCATATCTTGAGAAAGAATTGAGAAAGTGATGGTTTTATGATTGCTGTCTTGCTGACTTTTTCTTATTTTTGCAAAAAATTAAGAAAAGTATGAAGATAGTATATTTTGGTACGCCGGAGATTGCGTCGTCGCAGTTGGAAGCGATAATAGCTGCCGGTTATGAGGTCGCTGCAGTTGTCACAGTTCCTGACAAACCTGCGGGAAGAGGTAAGAAAATACAGAGTTCTCATGTAAAAGAGACTGCATTGAAATATGGTTTGCCAATTATGCAGCCTGTTAGCCTTAAATCTCCTGAGTTCATAGAAGAACTGTCGTCATACAATGCTGATTTGTTTGTTGTAGTGGCATTCAGAATGTTGCCAGAAGTGGTGTGGAGCATGCCACCAAAAGGAACATTCAACCTTCATGCTTCTTTGTTGCCTCAGTACAGAGGCGCTGCCCCTATCAATCACGCTATTATAAACGGAGAGACAGAGACTGGTCTCACAACGTTCCTCTTGGATAAAGAGATTGATACAGGAGAAATCATCATACAAGAAAAGGTAACTATCGAAGAAAACGAGACAGCAGGAACTCTTCACGACAAACTGATGCTTCTTGGCAATAAGGTCGTTGTCGACACCATAAAGATAATAGAGGAGGGCAGAGTGCAGTCGCAAAGTCAGGATATGATTATTGAAAGAGACAATCTTCAACTTAAGCCTGCGCCAAAGATCTTCAAGGAAGACTGTAAGATAGACTGGACTAAAGACGCTAAGTCAATATATGACTTCATCAGAGGATTGTCGCCATATCCAGCAGCGCACACTCAATTCGTTTCGGAAGAAGGCGAGACCATGGATTTCAAGATTTATGAAGTGGCTTTGGAAGAAAAGAACAATGACGAGGAAGATTTGTATAAGGTTATTACCGATGGAAAATCTTATTTTAAAGTCGTTTTAAAAGATTATAATATTTCAATAATAACATTACAGCAGGCAGGAAAAAAAGCGATGCCAGTCGCAGATTTCTTGAGAGGAGCACGCCTTAATGGATGTTGGAAAGTTAATTGATAATTTTATTTTTTAGATAAAATTGTGATTTTTTTTGATAAAATGGCACTTGTATAGAGAGCCTTCATCAAGGAAAATCACTGTTTTTTTTATCTATATTATTCCTTTTATTTGTGCTTCGCAATAATTTTTCTCTACTATACGAAATTCTCTCATGCATAATAAATACTTGTATTTTGAGAAATCTACCTTGTTTTGAATATCAGGTCTTGTAATAAATAATTGATATATAATTTATTTTTCTTAAAAAAACATTTGGAATTTGACTAAATATTCGTTAGATTTGTGAGCGAAAGATTAAGTTATTGTATTTATATAACCTATTAAATTAAATCAATATGAACAAGGCAGATTTAGTAAATGTCATCGCACAGAAGGCTGGTATGACAAAAGTTGATGCAAAGAAGGCTCTTGAAGCATTTATGGAGGCATCTGCAGAAGCATTACACAACGGTGAACGCATCTCTTTGGTTGGATTCGGTACATTTTCAACAAGCAAACATCCTGCTAGAAAAGGTCGCAACCCACGTTCAGGTGAAGAAATAATGATTCCAGAAAAAACAGTGATTAAGTTCAAGGCTGGAGCAGAATTGATAGAAAAATTATAATAAGTTTGACTTTCAAAAACGAGAAGGCGGTTTTCTGAATCGTCTTCTTTTTTTATTGCTTTTTTAATCTGCCTTCGTTGTCTTGTTTGATGATATTGTTGTCAATCATAATCCTTATCGTATTGAGAACCTTCTCTTCATGGTATTGGTTTATTTTGTTCAATATATTATATACGTTAGAGTCGTTTTCTCTTAGTTCGTGGATTATGCTTTCGCTGATGTCCTGGTATTCTTTGTCGTTGATGTTCATCTTGTTTTTAGAAGAGCATACGTCGCATTTGCCGCAGGTCTTTTTAATGTCCTCCCCGAAGTATCTCAAAAGCTGTACGCTTCTGCAGTCGTTGTCATTATTGACAAAATCAATAACAGCTTGAGCTCTTTTTGCTGCATCTTCTTTTCTGTTTTTGTATATTTCATCAGACAGGTGAAAATGTTTGGTGTCAAGTCTCTCTGTTAGAAGTTGTATACTTGGTCTGTCGTTGCGAGGTATATAAGTAAGGAAGTTCAGTTTCTCAAGTTGGCTGAGCTGACGTATTATCTTATCTGTCGGTATGCCTGTCTTTTGAGAGATTTGTTCTTCTCTTATGTTTACGAAATCAGACAATATTCCAGGAGCGTTTCTCAGCATATATTTTATTATAGTGTCATATTCCTTGTATTCTATCTGAAAACGATACAAGTCCTCTCTGTTTGCTCTGATGTGTATTTTGGAAGGCGTGTTCAACGCTTCTGATGTTATCAGGAAACCTTCTCTTTCGATGAGTTTTATGGCGTTGTAGACTTCCAATAAAGAAAGATTATAACATTGAGCGAAATCGTTGATGTCAAAATCGTATCTCTGATCCAGGCCGGCGCCTATAGGAATCTGAAGGTAATTGCCTAGAGCGTCATATATGAGCTTTATCCTATTGATATCTGGATATGATGTCTGTGTGTTTTCTTTTAATTTGTTGACGTCGGTCTCTGCCACCAGTAAGAATGCTTCTGATGGTTGAAGGTCGCGTCCGGCGCGTCCTGCCTCTTGGAAATATGCCTCTAGGCTGTCGGGTAGGTCGAGGTGTACGACCAGTCGTACGTCGGGTTTGTCAATTCCCATTCCGAAGGCGTTGGTTGCGACGATGACTTTTATTTTGCCGTCCATCCATAACTGCTGGCGATAGTCGCGTAGCTTTGCGTCTAATCCAGCGTGATAGAAAGACGCGCTTATTCCGACAGACTGCAGCCAGTCGGCGATTATCTTGGTGCGTTTGCGACTTCTTACGTAGACGATGCCGCTGCCTTTGTCCATCTTCTTGAATAGACGATACATCAGTCCGAACTTGTCCGCTTCGTGTATCACGTTATAAGTGACGTTCTTGCGTTCGTAACTCGTCTGGAATACATTATTCTTCTTGAATCCGAGGCGATATTGGATGTCTTCCACCACCTGCGGCGTAGCTGTTGCAGTGAGCGCTAGCACGGGAGCATGAGGGATGTATTTTCGTATCTCGGCGATTTTTAAATAAGGAGGACGGAAGTCGTATCCCCATTGCGAGATGCAGTGTGACTCGTCGACGGCGAGCATATTGACATTCATCTTTTTCAATGCCTCGATGAAAGCGTCGGTCATAAGACGTTCGGGAGAGACGTAGAGGAACTTAAGCATTCCGAATGCCGCTTGGTTGTATATTATCTCAATCTCGTTGTGATGCATTCCTGAGAATATGGCAGCAGCTGCGATGCCTATCTTCTTGAGATGCATGACTTGGTCCTTCATGAGAGAGATGAGCGGCGTTATCACGATGCAGATTCCTTCCATTGTCATTGCTGGCACCTGGAAACAAATTGACTTGCCGCCGCCAGTTGGAAGCAATGCAAGGGTGTCCTTGCCTTCGATGACGGAATCGACTATGTCTTCCTGCATCGGACGGAAAGAAGGATAACCCCAGTATTGTTGTAATATGTCTCTCGTTTGTTTGCTCATTTAAAGTCTATGAGTTTATGCAAAGGTAAATCAAAAAGATGAGATGTCAATGCTTTTGTGTTTAAAAATGAAAGGAAAAATGATATGTAAACAAATATTAACTAAAAACAACTTTTTTTCTTAAGGGGATTTCTATAAATTGCTTTGCAAATGATTTATGAATTTTTCTTTGAGAAGATTTTTGTTTTTCTTGAAAGAACATAGCGAGCTATGTGATTTAAAGAAAGGCGAAAAGATTCCAAGAAAAAACATAAAGCATGCAAAAGTTTTAATTGTTACTGTCAAAAATTATTTAAACTGGGAATTTATAGAAGTCCCCTTAA
>JAFZDU010000023.1 GCA_017561025.1 Bacteroidales bacterium
CTTGTACGCTCATTTGTTTGTTTGAGAAAATTATATACCTTTGTATTGCATTCACAATAATAAAAATTTAGTTATGAAACGTTTAATTATCTCTCTATTTATCTGCTTGTTCTTTGCATCAGGCATAGTCAATGCTCAGGAAACTCAATCAGGATGGGCAAATGGTTGGAAATACGCATTCTCTAAAGAAGGAATGAAAGAATGGAAGCCAGAGTTCACATTAAGAGGATCTGGTGGTTTTTATACAGGTAGAAGGATGGTTACAGGTGGTGTAAGGGTAGATGAAAAGCGTTCTTTTGCCTTGTATCTCGGACAGGGAGATCAGTGGATGGATCATGTTCCAGCTAGTGTATATTCAATAAGAACAGGTGTCTCTTTTCGCAGATACTGGCATCTTGGAGCACGAAAGGTTTTTGCATTTTACAATGATTTGAGTTTTGGTATGGGTTGGGTGTATAAGATTAGCGGACCATCTGAAAATATTGATGAAGTTAGCGCAAAGGTCGGTGATATGTTGTTTGAAGGAATATGGCAACCTGGATTCCGTGTCAGATTTTATAAAAATATTCATATGTTCTTCGGACCAACCTTGGCAACAGATTGTATTGGAGTGCATTGGGGAATTGGCTTCTAAATCATTTATTCTGAATTCTTAAAAAAGTTCCACAATCTTCTCCAGCCATTCTTTGTCGGTGTCGTCAAAAGTGGCAAGTCTCTCGCTGTCGATATCTAAGACTGCAACTACTTGATTTTCTTTAAATATCGGTACGACAATCTCGCTTTGTGATGCGCTGCTGCATGCTATATGTCCAGGAAAATCATGGACGTTTTTCACGACTATAGTCTGCGCTTCTTTCCATGACGTGCCGCATACTCCTTTGCTATATGCTATTCTAGTACATGCCACAGGACCTTGAAATGGTCCTAATACCAACTCGTTGTCTATCACACGATAGAATCCTGTCCACCAGAATTTGAAGGTCTCGTGAATGAGTGCCGCAACGTTCGCCATATTGGCTATTTCATCACTCTCCTTATTTAATAATGCTTTAATCTGTTCGAAAAGGAGCTGATATTTTTCTGTCTTATTCATGATAAAATATGATAATGATGGGCAAAAATAGTAAAAAATATGTACATCTTATCATTGATTATATGTAGTAAATGTTAATGGAAAATAACATTTGCCTTTTGTCTTTAGACTTTTGACATTATATTTTCCCGTTAACTTGCCAGATAACCACACAAAAGTTAAAAAGAGTTAAAATCCTTGACAAGCGCTTTTTTCTGTTATATTTTTGCAAACGAAACTTAAATAAAAACCAAATTTTATGAGAACAAAAAAATTATTCTTTTTTGTTGTGTGTTTAATATTGGGATTAAACATCAACGCACAGGACGATTACCTCAGAGTAACGGAATTATCTCAAATTCAAAATGGCAGCAGCATTATATTGGCTGCACGTCACGATTCCTTGTCAACAACGGCTTATTATGCTATGCCTAATGAAGCTGCAGGCAAACCTTTAGGTGTGGCGTTTACGACAACGATGTCTGATGAAGGTGTTATACTGCCATCGGAAATTACTGATAATGAATCGAATTTCTGTTGGACGGCAGGTGTGACCAATGGTAATTATACCTTTATCAATCCTAGCGGAGATATGATCGGCTATGGTACTAATGGAACAGATTTCGTTAAAAATGGCGCTAATTCAACATGGGCTATAAGTGCTGCCACTTCCGGGTCTGGTACATCTGTTCCTAATCACAATGCTTATGTCATCACTAATGTAGGTGCTTCTAATAGAAGTATAGCTTTTAGGAAATATAGCAGCGGTGATGTGTATGAGAAGTTTGCTCCATATTCAAATTCGGAGACTAATATGGGTGGAAACATATACTTCTTCTATATCGATATCTTTGTGAAATCCTCTGAAATAACGCCAATGGTGTCTTTGCCTACATTCTCTCCTTCGGGCGGTGATTACTCCACCACACAGAATGTTGCTATATCATGTGAAACTCAAGGTGCGACGATATATTACACAACAGATGGATCCGCACCAACCAATGAAAGTTCTATTTATTCAAACCCTATAGAAGTCTCAACGACAACTACCATTAAGGCTGTTGCTATGAAAGATGGCATGATGAATAGTGGTGTCGCAACGGCAACGTATAATATTATTGAATCTGTTGTTGTGTCGTTTTACGTAAATGGTGTTATGTCGGAGACCATGACGCTGGCAAAAGGAGATGAAATTGGAGAGCTGCCTATAGCAGTGGCTCCTGGTGGATTCTCCTTCAGCGGATGGATGGAAAATGAAATACAAGGTTTTGTTAATCAAAGTCCGACAATGGTGGTGCCATCTTATAAGGTTAATGAAAACAAGAATCTCTATGCAGTGTTCTCTGTAAGTGATAATAATTGCGTGGAATCTGAATTGTCGTCGCTCAATGGTTCTGATGCTGTTGTGATCTCTATATCAAAAGATGGAAAGTATTATGCGATGTCGCAGATTGAGGGTGGAAGCGGTCAGCCTACTGCCTATGCTATAACAGTGACAGATGGCAGGATAGTCAGTGCTGTGCCGGATGATATAAAATGGAATATCGCTTACAATAATGGCAATATGGTAGTCTATCCTAATGGCAATGAAGATAATTGGTTGTATTGCACTTCTGGAAGTAACAATAACGCAGTGAGAATAGGAACTAATGCCGATAATAATATCTTTGAACTAAAGACAGTACAGATAAATGAAGAGGTATATCCTGACTATCTTTATAATAAAACTACAGAGAGATTTGTAGGTGCATATTACGATGGAGACATAGCTTTGGATTGGCGTGCATATAAACTCACAGCATCTGGAGCATTTCCAACAAATATCAAAAACCAGACATATCATTTCTTTAAATATGAAGGCGTAAGTTCATACTGTACAAAAGTAGAGGTTCCTTCTGCTCAGACAATTGCTAGCAATACAACATGGAATGATAATGTGAGTGTGATTAATAAAGTGACTATTGAAAATGGAGCTGTTCTTACGGTAAATGGATTGATAGCATGTGCAAATGCAGAAAATCTAATTGTCAAAGACGGAGGTCAGCTTATTCATAACAATGCAGGTTTGAATGCAAATTTGGAGAAGGAAATTGAAGGCTATGGCAATACAAACGGAGCTTGGTATACTATAAGTTCACCTTTAAAAGGAAGTGTTGATGTGTCAAAAGTAGAAGGCTTGATGCCGACATCAAACAAATATGACCTGTATCGTTATGATGAGCCAACAAGTGCATGGCAGAATGTAAAGGATGGAGCAAACAATTTTACCACCATGGATTCAGGAAGAGGTTATCTATATGCCAATGAATATGATTGTACTTTGTCATTTGAAGGTCATCTTAATAATGCTGATGTGAGTTATAATTTGAGCAAGACAAATGATGTTGAATTATCAGGATTTAATCTCATAGGGAATCCGTTTGCTCATAATATTTACAAAGGTAAAGGCGCTGCAATTGATGATAATAATCTTGCTGAAGGATATTATACATTGTCTAATAGTGGGGCATGGAATGCTAAGATGTCTGATGCTACGGCAATAAAGCCTTGTCAGGGTATTCTTGTCAAAACTATAAAGGCTGGAGAGCTGAAGATTAAGAAGACAAATGCTGTACCATCACAGAAGTCAGGTGACAATGAGTCGCTGGCAATAAAAGTCTCTAACGGTGATTATGAAGATATAGCATACGTGTCATTTGCAGATAAGGTAGGTCTTGAAAAGATTAGACATCAGAATGAAGATATTCCTATGATATATGTGAGTGTTGACAGTAAAGACTATGCAATTGCGATGGTAGAATCGTCAATAAAAGATATACCATTGTCTTTTGAAGCAAAAATTATGGGTGAATATACCTTAAGTGTCTCTTCTATGGCAAAACAATTTGATGATGTGTATCTTGTAGACAAACAGACAGGAGATGTGACAAATATGTTGATGGAAGACTATACTTTTATTGCAACATCTAATGACAATCATGAACGCTTTGAGTTGAAACTGTATGAATACGACACTGTTGAAGATTTATATGATGATAATGATTTCGTCTATGTTGATAAGAGCGAACTAATAATTAGAGACATTACGTCAAATACTATGATTCAGGTATTTGATATGGTGGGCCATGAGATCCTTAGAAGAGAAAATTGTACAGAAAAGGTTGAACGTATATCGACAGACGGTCTTATGAGTGGAATATATATAGTTCGCATGGTAGGTGATGCAGGTGTAAGAACTCAGAAAGTAGTTATTCATAAATTTTGATGGTTTTGAGTCGAGAGATGGGTTCGTGAACTTTCTCGGCCCATACTCCAGACTCTTTTACAAAACTTTATAAAGATGAAAAAATATATAATGTCGATAATCTTGATAATAGTTTTGGCCATGAATATCAAAGCGCAATCTGATGGCTTTTTTAGATATCATGAAATTAGAGGTGACAGGCTTGATGAAAAAGGGATGTTGTTGTTGCCTGACGTGCATGGGTTGGAATGTAATTATTCTGCAGTGAATGCCCCGCTTGGCCATGGCTTATTGCTGCTGTCTTCGTTGGGGATATTGTATCTGGTAAATCGAAAACAATGATTATATTGTAGAAATTAAAAGGTTCTTTGAAATATTATACATGAAATAAATAGTACATAGATTCAAACGCTCTTGTCTCTTATGAACAAAAGTCATATTTTTGCGTTTGTAAAAATAAAAGCTATGAATAAGAATATAAAAGAGATATATTTGGCTGGAGGATGTTTTTGGGGTACGGAACATTATTTTAAAATGATTGAAGGTGTGTTTTTTACAGAAGTAGGATATGCCAATAGTGTAATAGAAAAACCTTCTTATGAAGCCGTATGTTCTGGAAATACCATGGCAGCTGAAGCAGTTCATGTTAAGTATGACGCTTCTGTTATAAGTCTAGAGATGTTGTTGGATATGTACTTTGTTTCTATCGATCCGACAAGTATTAATAAACAAGGTCATGATGTGGGATTGCAATATCGTACGGGGATCTATTATACTGATGAATGTGATTTGTCTGTCATAAACGAAGTCGTTTTGAGACAGCAGAAGAATTACGATGAAGAGATAGTAGTAGAGGTGATGCCATTAGAGAATTTTTATTCGGCTGAGGATTATCATCAGGATTATTTGGATAAGAATCCCAACGGCTATTGTCATCTGCCTTTGGAGTTGTTTGAATATGCAAAGAAGATGAGCTTCAAAAAATAATAGGTTTAAAAATGGTTAAGGTTTCATAATAATTTTGGTATAAAATTTCAATTGCTTTATCTTTTGCATTATGAACAACGATTTAAAGTTAGATTTATACTCTTCTGATTTCTTATCAGAAGACAGGAATATATCATTTATTGATACGGTTATTAAAGCGGGTTTCCCGAGTCCGGCACAAGATTATATATCAGGAACTATCGATCTTAACAGAGAGTTGATACGTCATAAAGAGACGACTTTTTTGGCTAGGGTTTCTGGTAATTCCTTGCAGGATGCAGGCATTTGCGATGGTGATATTATCGTGATAGATAAATCACTGGAAGCAAAGAATGGAGATTTCGTAGTAGCTTTTGTAGATGGTGAATTTACGTTGAAGGAGTTTAGGTTTGATGAGGCGGAGAATTGCGCATGGTTGATACCGCATAATAAAGACTATGAGCCTATTAAGGTTACAGAGGAAAACGAGTTTCTTGTATGGGGAGTACTTACATATACCATAAAACAATTACGTAAATGATGAAACTCTTTGGTCTTGCCGATTGCAATAATTTCTATTGTTCATGTGAGCGTGTCTTTCATCCTGATTTACGAGACAAAGCAGTTGTGGTGTTAAGTAATAATGATGGATGTGTTGTTGCTCGTAGTGAGGAATCGAAAAGACTTGGTATTAAGATGGGTGTGCCTTTTTATCAGGTAAGAGAACTGCTTGAAAGGAATGGTGTCGCAGTCTTCTCCTCCAATTATAATCTTTATGGCGACATGAGCCGTAGAGTGATGTCGATGCTTTCTTCATTCTTTCCCAAGATTCATATCTATTCTATAGATGAGGCGTTCTTGGATCTGTCAGAGATTGATGATGTTGTATCTCTTACTGAAATATCCAGAAAAGCGGTGAAGGCTATCTATAAAGGTGTAGGGATTCCTGTTTCATTAGGTATTGCTCCCACTAAGACTTTGGCAAAGATGGCGTCTGTTTATGCCAAGAAACATAAAGGATATAAAGGCGTCTGTGTTATTGATACTGATGAAAAACGTGAGAAAGCACTGAAGCTTTTTCCTATAGGTGATGTTTGGGGTATCGGTAGAAAACATTCCAAGAAATTAGAATATCATGGCGTTAAGACCGCCTGGGATTTTATACAGAAGTCGGAAGGCTGGGTGAGGAAAGAGATGTCGATAACAGGGCTGAGGACATGGAAGGAGTTGCGTGGCGAAAGTTGTATAGAGATGGAAGATGATACATACAAGAAGTCAATATGTACAAGTCGTAGTTTTCCTGATCAGGGATTGAATAAGATTGAGGATGTCGAAGAAGCGGTGGCAAACTTCGCAGCCAAGTGCTCTAAGAAGCTTAGAGAACAGCATACCGTATGTGGCTCTATTGTAGTGTTTGCATATACAAGTCGTTTCAGGGATGATATGCCTCAGTCATATATCAACGAAATAGTTAACTTCCCTGTTCCTACAAATGATATGCAGGAAATAGTGTCAAATGCAGTTGATGCTCTGAGAAGAGCATGGAAGACAGGAACATATTATTTTAAAAAGGCAGGGGTCATAGCATGCAACGTATGTGAAGATAATGCGATACAAGGTAATCTGTTTGATACGGTAGATAGGGACAAACAATCCGCTCTTTCGAAAATAGTGGATGAAATAAATATGCGTAATGGACAAGATACTGTAAGGGTCGCGGTACAAGGCTTCAGTAATAGTTGGCATATGAAAAATGAGTATATCTCAAAACAATATACCACCAATATTAAAGATATTATAATAGTAAAAGCCTAGTGGTTTTGTAATTAAATGTCTTTGTTGTTAATATATCGAGATATAATAAAAAAACGTGTCAATGTTTTTTTTAATGTACATCGACACGTCTCTATGGATTTCTAGTTGTCAGTTTTTAATTTTCAATTGTCTTAATAGTGCTTCCGGTTCGGGGTCATGACCTCTGAAGTTGCGATATAATACAGCAGCGTCTATGCTGTCGCCTTTTGTGAGTAATTCACGAAATGAATTCGCTATATCTAGATTAAAGATACCTTTCTCCTTAAAGAGCGAGAACCCGTCGGCAGCTAGGACTTCTGCCCATTTGTATGAATAATATCCTGCACAATAGCCACCTGCGAAGATATGTGAGAAAGCCGTTGATATGATACACTCTGGAATAGAAGGTAACACATTGGTTGCAGACAATGCATTTTTCTCAAATGTCAAGGAGTCTTCATCAAAGATTTCTGTGAGATTATGCCATGCCATGTCCAATATGCCAAATTGTAACTGACGGATATGATAATATGCTGACAGATAATTCTTAGATTCTACAATTTTCTCAATTAACTCATTTGGTATTGTCTCGTCTGTCTGGTAATGTTTGGCAAATGTGTTGAGATATTCTGGTTCATAACACCAGTTCTCCATTATCTGAGAAGGTAGTTCGACGAAGTCGTGGTCAACGCTGGTACCTGTCATTGATTCATATCTACCTTTTGTTAAAATACCATGTAAAGCGTGACCGAATTCGTGCAGTAATGTGGTGAACTCATCGTGGGTGATAAGAGAAGGAGTGTCAGCTGTTGGTTTAGTGAAGTTGGTAACGATGCTGATGAGCGGACGTTCGTCAGTGCCTTTATATATTCGTTGGCCTCTGAACTCTGTCATCCATGCACCACCACGTTTGCTTTCGCGTGGGAAGAAGTCTGCATAGAACAAGGCGAGGTGTGATCCGTCTTTGTCTTTTACATCATAGACTTTTACGTCGTCGTGATATACTGGCATATTGTTTAACTCATTAAATGTTAATCCGTATAGCTTGTTTGCTAAGTTGAAGATAGCATTGATACATTGTTCGAGTTGGAAGTATGGTTTCAGTTGTTCGTCGCTTAAATTGTATCTTTCAAGACGAAGTTTTTCTGCATAGAAACTGAAATCCCATGGCATGAGTTGTTCTTCGGTAAAACCATTTGCCTTGGCAAAAGTGTTGAGATCTTCGACTTCATGTCTAGCTTTTGGCAAAGCAGGAATTAAAAGTTTATTTAAGAACTCATTGACAGCTTCAGGCGTTTTGACCATACGTCTCTCGGTTTGGTATTCTGCAAAGTTGGTGTAACCTAAAAGTTTGGCGGTTAATATACGTAGCTCAGCTATGCGTTTTATGATTTGGCTATTGTCGAGTTCGCCTTTGAATGCGCGAGTGTTATATTCGCGATACATCTTTTCTCGAAGGTCGCGTCGTTCGCTGAATTTCATAAAAGGTATATAGCTAGGTGCAGTGAGGTTAAAGAGCCATCCATTTACTCCTTTATTCTTTGCATCGTCGGCAGCCTGTTCTCTGACATAGTCAGGTAATCCGATTAAGTCTTTTTCGTCAATAAGGTTTAAAGAGAAAGCATTTGTAGCAGCGAGTACATTCTTGCCAAATTGTAATGATAAAAGAGATAGCTCTTCAATATACTTGCTATATATTTCTTTGTTTTCTGGTGAAAGGTTAGCACCGTTGCGTGCGAAGCCTTTGTATGTCTTCTCGAGTAGTCTTGTTTCTTCTGCGTCTAGGTTTAGAAGTTCTTTAGTGTCATGAATTTGTTTGACGCGTTGAAACAGACTCTCGTTTAGACTAACGTACATTGAGAACTCTGTTGTTAAGGGTGTTATCTCCTCAGCTATGTTTTGCATCTCATCATTGGTGTCAGCTTCCAATAAGTTATAGAATATGTGGCTGATTCTGTTTAATGTAGATCCTGCATATTCAAGAGCTTCAATGGTGTTCTCAAAAGTAGGAGTATCAGTGTTGTTGATGATGGCATCTACTTCTGCTTTAGCTTCTTCGATAGCTTGTTTGAATGCTGGAATATAATGATGATTTTCAATCTTATCAAATTGAGGAGCGCCGTAAGGCAGTGTTGATGTTGTTAAAAGCGGGTTGTTCATTATATAATATGTTATAATTGTGTTATAAGAGATAGCAAAAGTAACAAAATAATAACTTAAATTTAAGAGTATTGTTTTATCTCATCAATTCTTTGCGTGTTTCTTTATCAAATTTTTCTATGGAATATCGTAACATTGTTCTAGGCATGATGGCTTTGTGTTCTTGTACGAAATCGTATAATCGTTTTGTGTCACGTTTGCCAGTCTCGCGTAACATCCAGCCTATCGCCTTGTGCATAAGGTCGTGTTTGTGATGCATCATCTTGAGCGATAAGTTATAAGTGTCGTTTAAGTCGTTGTTTCTGATAAATGTCAATGTGGACACAATGGCAATTCTGTTGTCCCACAGTAAATTGCTTTCTGTAAGTTTGTATAGTATGTCGCGGTTTTTGTCAAGAAGGAATCGCCCTGTAATCTGAGGAGCGCTTAAGTCTACCAGATCCCAATTGTTGATGTATTTCGTCTGTGAAAGATAGAAGTCAAAGGTGTCTTTTGTCACTTCTTTTTTGGAATTGTTGACAAGAATAAGCAATGCGCACATACGCATCTCGTGCCATGGACTATGTATCAAATCTTCGATGACGTCAAAGTTAACATCCTTGAATTCTTTTGCTACTTCTCTGATGTTGGGTACGGTCACTCCGATAAACATGTCGCCTTCTCCGTATTGACCTTTGCTTGTCTTGAAGAAACGAGGCAAAACGATTTTCTTCTCTTCGTCAGAACGAGCGACTAAGGCATTGTATATTTTATTTGTCATAATGAGTCAATTTCAATTGATGTAAAAAGGTAAATCTTTGTTGTTCCATGTTTTGCGCCAGCTGTCAATCAGTGCCGACATCTTGATGTCTTCAAACTCGGCATCGTTAGGATGTTCCATAAGCCATATCACAGAACCTATTGAAAATGATGATAGTTGAGCTATGCCTCTATAGTAGAAATAAGAAGGCTCGTATGGATGGCAATAATCCAATATGTTATCTTTATTACGCCATTCGTATAAGATATTGAGTAATGCAGGATGCCACTCCATTGTTTTTCTGTCGATGAAAGATTCTATAGGTAGGTCTTCAACTATGTTATATATCAATCCGACAGGCATTTGTAAGGAATCGCAAATTTTTGTTGCTAAGATGTATGATGATGCGTAGTAATCGATATTTTCTTCATTTATTACTTGCCATGTTGTAGGCCAATAAAAGTAATTTGCGTTCATTATTTCTTTTTCGACAGGACTCATATTTCCTATATCAGCGATTACTTTTGAGGCATCAGGAGATTCCATATAATAAATACGAATGTCATTGTTACGATTTTTGTCATATCCGGTTGGATGTTGTTGCATGTCTGTTAGCTTATGATTCCCTGAGCATAATATCACTTCTCCAACAAGGATGTTTTTGAATGTTAAAGATTTGTTGTTGCTTCTTATGGTGAGTTTGTGTTTTTTGCCGTCAACTTTTGTGGTATCGAAACAGACTTCCCATTTGCCGTTGTCGCCGGCTTGAGTCTTGATAGTCTTTTTGTTGAAACGTACTACGATGTCTTCGTTTGCGTTGGCTGTACCTTTTACGGTAAAAGGCATATTGCGTTGGATGACCATATTGTCACTATATATTGCAGGTACAGACAGACCTCCGAAGTCACCGGTGATTGCAGAATATATGCGTTGTGCGATGAGTCTTGCCCCTTCTTCGTTAGGATGAAGAGCATCGGGCATGAGATCTGGGCGATGATATAATAATTCTTGTAAGTCGATGATTTTCATTTCTGCAATATTCTCGGCTATATTTTCAATTGTAGCTTGTATCTCCCAATACCAGTCGCGTGTTCCTTTTTGAAAACGATGGTGCCAATGGAATATAGGTGTCATTCGGCAGATGAAAATGTCGACATCAGGATTTGAATTTTCTATAGCTTCAATAAGAGCTACATAGTCGGAGATGAATTCTCTTTTATAATATTTCCAGTTACGAGGATCGGTGTCGTTGAGACCTAGATGTATTATAGCTATATCAGGAGCAAATTCGAGTGCTTTCTGAAACTCCTCTTGTTCGTTGTAAGGACGATGCCCTTTGCGTAACAAGGTGGCTCCTGACTTGCCGAAGTTGCCGACTTCGTAATTGTTGCCGAGCATTGCCGCAAGTTGTGAAGGGTAAGATGTGACTGCAGGATTTTCGTGGCCGTAGCCGTATGTCACGCTGTTGCCTATGCATGCCACTTTGATTTTTTTCTGAGCAGAGATGGACGACGTTGATAGTAATATTATCAACAGTAGTAGTATGTGTTTTTTCATAGCATATTGTTATATGGCTCTTACATCATCAGCAATAGTATGATCTGGCCGCTGATGATTCGTAAGAACATGATTAGAGGGTATACTGTTGAATAAGCTATTGCAGGTTTGTCGTTTCCTGCTGTTTGGCTTGCAAATGCCAATGCGGCAGGGTTTGTGGTGCTACCTGAGATAAGTCCCATCAAAGAGAAGTAGTTGAGGTGATATACATAACGTCCTAATATTCCTATAATAAGAATAGGGACTATGGTTATGACGGCTCCATATGCAACATAGAGAAGCCCGTCTCCTTCAATGATTGTGTGCATGAAACTATCGCCTGCATCAATGCCGACACTTGCCAAGAATAAAGCTATTCCAATTTCTCTTAACATAAGGTTGGCGCTAACAGTGGTATATGTGACCATTTTTAGTTTGTGGCCAAAGCGGCCGATGAGGATGGCAATGATGAGCGGGCCGCCTGCGAGTCCGAGCTTTACAGGTGTAGGCATTCCTGGGAATTTTAATGGAATGCTGCCGACGAGTATGCCGAGGAATATTCCGACGAAGATAGTGATGATGTTAGGAGTGTCTAACTTCTTCAATTCATTGCCTAATGTTTCTGCAACGTGATCTATGGATTCTTTTTTGCCTACAACTGTGACTCTGTCGCCAATCTGCAGCTCAAGGTTGGGATCTGCAAACAGGTCGACGCCAGAACGATTGACTCGTGTAACAATCACATTGTATATGTTGGGTAGGTGAAGGTCTTTAAGTTTTTTGCCATTGATTTCTGATTTTGTGACAAGGATGCGACGTGAAATCATAGGAGAATTGTCATTGTCCCAATTGAAATCACTTTCTTTGCCAATGAATTTCGTTATAGCATCGACGTCGATGTCTTTGCAAATAATGGTGACTAAATCTCCTTGATGTAAGATGGTGTCAGCTTCCGGCTTGCTGATGACTCCTTGTTGGCATATTCTAGAGCATATGAAATGATGTTTGGTGAGTTTTGTAATTTCTTTCAGAGGCTTGGAAGTTATTGTATTATTACATATCTCAAGACGTAATACCGTCAACGATTCTCCGTCTTTGTCGTGTGATTTAAGATATTCTTCTTCCTTGTCGATGTTGATACGGCATATGTATCTGATAGCGATGATGGCTAAGATGGCACCTGCTATGCCAAGAGGGTAAGCACATGCGTAACCTAAAGAGATAGGCTCTCCTGAATAGTTGAGCTGACTTAATGCCTCGTTGGCGGCACCTAGACCAGGGGTGTTGGTCACAGCACCATACAATACACCTACTATCATTGGGAGTTCTATGGAACCGTCAAGGTAATATAAAATCAGAGAGACTATTATATTAAGGAACACAATGCCCATGGCTAACATGTTGAGAGTTAGGCCGCCTTTCTTGAATGAGGAGAAAAAAGAAGGGCCTACTTGCAATCCGATGCAGAATACGAATAGTATCAAACCGAAGTCTTTTATAAAGAGCAATGTGTTAGGCTCTATTTGAAGTCCTAAGTGTCCGGCGAAGATGCCTACGAATAAGACCCATGTGATACCTAAAGAGATTCCGCGTATCTTGAATTTTCCCAAGAACACACCGATAGAGATGATAATAGCATACAGCAAAACGGTGTTTGCCGTGTTAAGATAACTGGAACATAAAGAATTGAACCAACTCATAAAGTTTAATTTAAAAGGTGTAATAATAGTATTTATTTGATATATCTTTCAGAAAGGAAAATTCCTAAAAAAACGAATGCTATCGAAATTATTACTGAAGTCGTAATGTATGTCAAAGAAGCAAGCCGTTGTCCGTTCTGCAGCATTTGAAAAGCCTGGACTGAAAATGTTGAGAATGTGGTGAAGCCGCCACAGAAACCCACAGCCATAAGAAGATAGATGGTGTTGTGCGATGCAGGAATAAGCAGTCCTATTATAAAAGAACCTATGATGTTTACCAAGAGAATCGCTAGCTCGCTGCATATGGCTAAATGAGTGAAAATACATGTGATTAGGTAGCGAGCTATGCTGCCTAATGCTCCTCCGGCACCTACTATCAATATGTTTTTTATCATATAATGTATTTGCCACAAAAATAACAATAGTTTTTAATGGATGGCGATGAAATTTTTAGAAAATAATTTGAATTTATATTAGTTGATTCTTGTTCTTTTTTTATAGTTTTGTGATATGAAAAAAATAAAAATCACGGTGATGAGGATGGCTCGTTACGACGACCTCATGGCATTATATGAAAACCCTATCGAGCATGCTTGCGACTTGTATCTCGGTCAGACTTTTTATGTGGAGAATGTTCAAAAACCTGAAGGACTATGCGATAGCGCATGGGAGACACTTCTTCCTTTTGTAAAGGAACTGTCGGAAGGCGGTGGCAATTTCTTCGACGGATGGATGAAGAATCCGCATTCGGCAATGCTCTCATGCAACGACGGTTTCCGCCCAGTGAGCTTCTATGTGGAAGTCGTAGAATGATAATCAATTAAGAATTGTGCATTATGAATCATGAATTGAAAATAAGGAAAGCCACTATAAACGATGCGCCTCTCATCGCAAAAGTGGTTGCTATGGCGATTGGCGAGGTGGGAACCAGACATTACTGTGGCGATGATCATCAACCAGTTTTGGAAGAAATAGCTCGTCTTGAGAATTCACAATATAGTTATAGGAATGCTATCATTGCGGAATTCGATGGCAAGCCTGCAGGCGCTGCTGTAGCATACGACGGCAGCGATTTATACGCATTGCGCGATGTGACTTTGAAACATATTTTCAATCGTACAGGAAAAACTCATAATATCGAAGACGAGACAGATGCTTCAGAAATTTACCTGGATAGCATAGCAGTGATGCCGGAATATCGTGGCAGTGGAATAGGAAAGAAATTACTGCAAGCCTTGAAAGAAATTGCCTTCAAAGAATATGGAAAACCATTGGGCCTCCTTGTGGATTTTGAAAACCCTGCCGCCGAACGACTCTATAAATCAGTGGGATTCGAGAGAGTGAATGTCAAGGATTTCCTCGGACATAAGATGTGGCATCTTGTGGTGAGGCGATGATTTTAGTAATGGAGTTTTGGAATTTTAATTTGTTTAACAAAAGACTTATATTCAGATTCTAAAATTATAAAGCTCTAGAATCCTAAAGTTTTAAACCTTACCGCACATCCTCCTCCTGCTGCCATCTTGATAAATAATGTGTCACTGCAGTTGAGCGTTTTCCTTTCTATCTTATACGATATAGGATTCGTCTCCCAATGAGCGTCGTCGCCATCGGCATATATGGTGGCTTCGTATTGTTTGCCTTTTTCTAAGAATGTCAGCGGAATGGCAATCTCACGCGCCTCGCCGTCAGTAGTCGCTCCTAGAAAGAAATCCTCACCGGCTCGGCGCACAATCGCTACGTATTCTCCAGGTTCTCCCTGTAGTGCCTCCGACCAGTCGCAGTCGGGATTGAAGTCACGGAAAAACTGAAACGCAGGATGTCCTTCATAATGCTCTATCATATCCGATGCCATCTGCAATGGCGAATATAATATCACCCAGTTGGCAAGCTGTTTGGCAAGTGTAGTGTTGACTCTGCTGTTGCCTTTGTCGTTGCCGTTCCACTTCTTGCGTAACGGAGAGTTGCGTGTGTTCTCGAACAAGATATCGAATGTTCCGGGAGTGTAGTCTAACGGTCCGGCAAGCAGTCGTGTGAATGGAAGCATGACATGATGTTCTGGCGGGTTACCTTCGCTCCATGCGTTCCACTCCATGCCGCGAGCTCCCTCACGCGTCATCATGTTGGGGTAGGTGCGTCGTATTCCGGTCGGCTTGATGGGTTCGTGTACATCGAGTGTAATCTTATGTTTTGCCGCTGTCTCAACGACCTTTCTATAATGACATACGTTATATTGTCCGTGGTGGTTGTGTTCGTTTGGCAGACTTCCTGCATAACCGGTCTTCACGCAGTTGATGCCTTTCTCCTTGCTCCAGCGGTATGTCTCTTCTAATTGATTCTCATAGCTGATGATGTCGCCGCCCGTCTCGTGATGTCCTATGACTTCTATACCTTTTTCTTTGGCGTAACGCATTATCTCATCGATGTCGAAGTCGGCATATGCTTGGGTGTAATCAAACTCCTGTGAATGACTTTCGCCTTGTGTCTCGGAGGTACCAATCCAGCTTTCCCATCCCACGTTCCATCCTTCGAAAAGGACAGCGTCGATGTTGTTGGCGGCAGCGAAGTCGATATAACGTTTCGCGTTCTCTGTGGTGGCGCCATGTCGTTCGTCCATGGTCCAACTCTCAACGCCGAGATGCATTCCCCACCAGATACCGACATATTTCATCGGTTTAATCCATGAGAGATCACCTTCCAAAACACATGGCTCGTTGAGGTTTAAGATGAGGTTAGAGTTGATAAGACCGACTGCCTTGTCTGAAATCTGTATTGTACGCCAAGGACTTATGAAATTGTCATTTTCAAAGACAGCCTTCGTCTTGTTAGGATAAGGAGCAAGTTGGACTTTGAACTCTGAACTTTGAACTCTGAACTGTCGGTCGCTGAGCTTGTCGAAGTGCCGACTTTTGTCTTTTGCCTTTTGCCTTTCGTCTTTTGTCAGACGAAGTCTCAAGGTCATCTCCGGAAAATCCGTCAAGGCAGCCTCATGGATGCTCGCGTAAATCGACTGACTTGTAGTCTTAAAAGTAAACGGTGTATTAGCATTATCAACCTCATCCAAAGGCAAGGTGCGATATAATAATTCGTAAGTCTCGAAGCTCGCTGGTATCGACCAGGATGTTCCTTCGCCTTTTATGTTGAAAGTCGTTAACTCATTGGTTAATATGATTTTGTCTGTGTCTTTTACTCTGTATTCGTAACGGAAACCGACACCGTCGTCGAAGAGTCGGAATCGCATGATGAGAAAGATGCTGTCTTCATTTGCAAGATGAACTGCCATCTCGTTATAATGGTTGCGGATGACTTTGTTCTCTCCCCATATCTGTTCCCACGTCTCGTCTTTAGAAGAAAATTCTGTCTTTGTTATCTCGAATGAATTGCTGAGGTTCAAGCCGTCTTTCGCCTCGAAACCTAATTGAGAATCATCGATGAAAATGCTGTCACCGACTTTGATGTTATACGACATAAAACCTTCATCGTCAATGTTAAAGCTTAAATGAATGTTTTTGTTGGGAGAAGATATTTCCGTCTTTCGTGATGAGCATGATGACATCAGAATAAGTGATATGATGATGAAGATGATTCTTTTCATGAAAAAAAATTATGTCACAAATGTACGATTTTTTAAGATGCAAAATTATTATTACTTTGCGTCTCTGCGCCTCTGCGTCTCTGCGTCTCAAAAAAAATTATCTTTGCAATCAAAATTTCTCTTATGATTCGTAAAGCAAAAGAAAACGACATACCTCGTATTTTGGATTTGTTGTCTCAAGTCAATGACGTTCATGCAGAAGGACGTCCTGATTTTTTCGTTAAAGGCAAAAGAAAATATGAAGAAGGCGATTTGAAGAAGATTCTCCACGACGATTTCACTCCGGTTTTTGTGTGTGAAGAAGACAATGACATCAAAGGATATGCCTTCTGCGTCGTGCAGGATTTGAGCGGGTGCGACAATCTTCGTCCGGATAAAAGTCTCTATATCGATGACATCTGCGTTGATGAGAAATATCGTCGCCATGGAGTGGGGAGGAAGTTGTATAGCTTTGTGCTTCAATATGCTAAGGAAGAGAAATGCTTTAACGTGACTTTGAACGTATGGGATAAGAATCCGGATGCAAAAGCGTTTTATGAGAGCATGGGAATGAATGTTCAGAAGGTATGCATGGAAGTCGTTTTGTAGGGCGTTCCGGCTCTGCCGTCGGGCTTTCCGCTATATCTTTTTCCGCTTTCGCCTCCGTCTCCGCTTCAAAAGGATGCCGCTCCAATCCCTAACGCAGCTGGGATAACTCGAGAACTTTGGAGTTAGGTCTAGCTCATTAATTGCATGTAATTTCCAATTTTCTCACATTTTTTAAAGTTTTGTAATTTTTTTGTCAAAAAGATTGGTTTAGAAAAAAATAACTACTAAATTTGTTGCTTGATTAGAAATGGGAAAAATGCTGTGATTTATTTACGGTGTTTTTTCTAATCTAATTCGTTTTGTATTATTTATCAATAGGATATAAAATTTTTTGATATGACAACCATTAAAGTTTGTGTTGGCAGTTCATGCCATTTGAAAGGTTCATACGATGTTATTGAAGCCTTTAAAGAAATCTTGAAAAAATATGATGTAGAAGACGTAGTTGATCTTCAAGCAAGTTTCTGCCTTGGATTCTGCGCTAAAGGCGTTACAGTACGAGCAGAAGGTTTCGATGAACCAACAGTTCAGAAATTAGGAGAAGATTGTCTCTTTATTCATAATGTCAACAAAGACAATGCAGAAGAACTTTTTGCAAAAGAAGTTTATCCTTTGTTAAATTTATAATTCGAAACCTCTTTCGTCAATTTTAATTTCAAATCATGGCGGATTATCTAGAATTTAAAGACGCTAAATGTAAGGACTGTTACAAGTGTCTTAGAGAATGCCCCGTTAAAGCTATTGAGGTTAAAAATCATCAGGCGAGAATTATCGAAAATCGTTGTATCTTATGCGGACATTGTACTTTGGTATGTCCTCAAAATGCAAAGATAGTTCATAGTTCGCTCAGTGAGGTGAAGCAGCTTCTAGGCAGTGGTGCCAAGGTCTACGCGAGTGTCGCTCCTTCTTTCCTTTCAAGTTTCGGACTTAAGGATTTTAACGTGTTTAAAATAGCTTTGGCTAAACTTGGATTCTTCGATGCGGAAGAAACTGCGTATGGTGCAGAGCTTGTGACACAGCAGTACAAAGCTTTGTTGGAGACTAAAAACTTTAAGAATTTCATTACTTCGGCATGTCCTGCAGTATGCCGTCTTATCCAGGCTTATTACCCTAAGGCTCTGCAGTATCTTGCTCCAGTCGATTCTCCGATGATTGCTCATGCCAAGATGATAAGAAAGCAGCATCCAGATGCTAAGATTGTTTTCATCGGACCATGTATAGCGAAAAAACGCGAAGCCATAGAAAGTGGCTTGATTGACGGAGTTCTGACATTCGATGACATGCAGGAATTGTTCCAAGAGAAGAATATTGTCCTCAGCGACATAATAGATATCACTCTTGAGAACAAGAGAAGCACAGCATGCTTGTCTAAGGTTTATCCTATCAGCCATGGTATCCTCAAGTCATTCCCTGAACTTCCAATAGGATATGACTATATGGCGGTGGATGGCCCTGATCGTTGTGTAGATGCTTTGCAAAATATCGATAATCTTGAGAATGTATTTCTCGAAATGAATATATGTAAAGACGGTTGTGTCAACGGTCCATGTAGCTTGAGCGTCAATATTAAAGGCGGCAGCATTAAGGCTACAGCTGATGTCATTAAATATTATAAGAACGACATCCGTACATTGGCGCCTCATCACTATGAAGAACACGACCTCGACCTTAACAAACTATATCCACGTATAAGAAACAACAGTATGCCGCCACCGGAGCGTGAGATAAAATGTATCTTGGCTAAGATTGGCAAGCATAGTGCTGAGGATGAGCTTAACTGCGCAGCATGTGGATACGACACATGTCGCGACAAGGCTTGGGCTGTGTATAACGGCTATACCGACGCTGAGATATGTCTTCCATATATGCGTGAACGCGCTGAGTCTCTTTCATACGAAATCATCCAGAATAGCCCTAACGGCATCATACTCCTCGACTCTGACTTCTATGTCGTCGACATCAATAGAAAAGGTCGCGAGTTGCTAGGCATCAATACAACCAATGTCAAAGGCCGCTATGCTAAAGATTTCATAGATCTCATCGACTTTATGATCGCATATAACGAAAATCGTCAGGTCACTGTTGAAAAGATGCATATCCCATCAACAGGAAAATATATTGATCTTTCAATCACTTGTCTTCAAGACCAGAAGGTGATCTTCGCAATAATGAAGGATGTTTCAGACGGGGTTAACTTCGACGCTGAAATTAATAAGGTGAAGATGGAGACTCTTAAGACTACTGACGAGGTTATCAAGAAACAGATGCGCGTAGCTCAAGAAATAGCATCGCTTCTTGGTGAGACAACAGCAGAGACAAAAGTGGCTCTCCTTAAATTGAAGAAAACACTCTCAGAAGAAAATAACGGGAAAGGAACTAAGTGATGGAACTATGCTTGGAATACGGATGTACTTCGGTGAATAAGTTCGGCGAAGAATTATGCGGCGATAATGTCGTCAGCATAGTAGATGGCGACTATACCACCCTGGTGCTTGCCGACGGCCTCGGCAGCGGAGTGAAAGCAAACATACTTTCAACTCTTACATCTAAGATCTTATGTACCATGGTGGCCAACGGCATCGATATCGATGAATGCGTTGAGACTCTCATCCAAACACTCCCGGTATGTCATGTGAGAGGCGTGGCATATTCTACTTTCTCTTTGATACGTTCCAATAATCAAGGCAAAGGATTCCTTTATGAATTCGATAACCCTCAAGCCATATATTACCATAATGGCAAATGTGTCGACTTCCAAAGAGAGAAACTGGAAATATGCGGTAAAACAGTATATAAATCAGAACTGAATCTTGTCGAGAATGACATCATTATGGTTATGTCGGACGGAACAGTACATGCCGGCATAGGCCAGATATTGAACTTCGGCTGGGAACGCCAACAGATCAAAAACCATCTCGACAGAAATATAAAACCTAATATGTCGGCAAGAGCGGTAGCATGTCTGCTTACATCAGCATGCAACGACTTGTATCTCGACAAACCTGGCGATGATACAACAGTGGCAGCCGTGAGAATACGTCGCCGTGTCAACGTTAGCATCATGGTAGGCCCTCCAGTAGATAAGGAAAAAGATAATTTCTATGTGGAACGCTTCATGGAAGGCGCTGACAAGACTATCGTGTGCGGTGGAACAAGCTCGCAGATAGTAGCGCGTTATCTCAATAAACCGCTCAGAACAAGTTTCGACTTTCCTGATAGAGATGTGCCTCCAATAGGTTTTATCGAAGGTGTAGACCTTACAACAGAGGGCGTGCTCACATTGAGACGTCTTCTCGAGCTTTCAGAGAAATATATCTCTATAAATGATTTGACACCAAAGGTCTTTACTAAACAAGATGGAGCTTCTCTCTTGGCTAACATGCTTTTTGAAGAAGCGACACATATCAAGTTCTTCGTCGGACAAAGTGTTAACGTGGCTCACCAAGGGCTGCCTATCGACATCACTATGAAGATGAAACTTGTAGAGAAGCTGGCATCAAATATGCGAGATATGGGTAAAATAGTAACATTGAATTATGATTAATATTAAGATATGAGTACAAATAAAAGAGTTTTTGACACAAACGTCCAAGTTGTAAAATACAACGTATTGAAAGAAGTCATCCGCCGTGCTTACGAAGGCGGTTTGGAAGATGCATATTACGAAATCCCTAAAGTGATTTGCCCAGGTCCAAAACCTCAAATTCGTTGTTGTATCTACAAAGAAAGAACTATCATCCAAGATAGAATCAAAATGGCAATGGGTGGCGATAAAAACAACCCTAACCCAGTAGAAGTTATTGATATCGCTTGCGACGAATGTCCAGCTGAAGGCGTTATGGTAACACCAGCATGTCGCGGATGTATGGTCCACGCATGTCAAGAGGTTTGTCCTAAAGGAGCTATATCAATAGTCAACCATCGTGCTGTCGTTGATAAGGAAAAATGTATCGAATGCGGTAAATGTGCTAAGGCTTGTCCTTACTCAGCACTCATCATGCAACATCGTCCTTGTATGGTAAGCTGTAAAGTAAAAGCTATCACTATAGACGAAAACAAGAAAGCTAAGATTGACAACAGCAAATGTATCTCTTGTGGTGCATGTGTCTATAAATGTCCTTTCGGCGCTATCACAGATAAGTCATATGTTCTCGACATCATCGACATGTTGAAAGGTTCAGAGAACAACACCAAATATAAAGTATATGCAGTCATCGCTCCTGCTATCGTAAGTCAATGCCGTTTCGGCAGACCAACACAGGTGGTTACTGCAATCCAGAAACTCGGATTCCATCAAGTTGTAGAAGCAGCTCTCGGCGCAGACATCACTCTCTATAACGAAGCTCTCGAATGGAAAGAAAAAGGCTTGATGACAACATCATGCTGCCCATCATATGTAGCATTCATTGAAAAGAACTTCCCAGAATTAGTTCCACATATCTCTCACTCTGTATCTCCAATGATTATGACAGCTCAGTTGATCAAACACTCTGACCCAACTGCTAAATGTGTTTTCATCGGACCATGCGCTTCAAAGAAATTTGAATTCAAATTGGAAAAGACAGGCGGCGCTATCGACTGCGTAATGTCATTTGAAGAATTGCAAGCTTTCTTGGATGCAAGAGGTATCGATACAGTAGAATGTGAAGACACAGTATTGGATAACGCATCATTCTATGGAAGAATCTTCGCTAAGTCAGGTGGTATCGTCCAAGGTCTCGTCGACGTTGCTAAAGAACTTAACGTTGAAGGTCTCAAACCTATAGTGATGAGCGGCATCGATGAATGTAGAGCTAACTTGATGAAATTGAAATTCGGTAAGGCAACAGAAAACTTCTTCGAAGGTATGGCATGTGAAGGAGGCTGCTTGAACGGACCGCTCTGTATCACACATAGCCCTCGCAATATCGTAGACGTTGACAAATATGGTAACGAAGCTAAAGAAAAGACCATATACAACTCTGTTAAACTTTACGAAATGACAAAAGAATAATGACAGACCCACAAATTGAGCCTATAAAGATTATCAAGACAGTCTTGAGTCGTTTGCCGTTGTACTATAACTTTTTGCTGGAGAAAAGGAAAGAGAATTATAAGTATATCTCGTCTACAGTGATAGCAAAAAGTCTGAAGCTTAACAATATCCAGGTGAGGAAAGACCTCGCATGTGTAAGCAAACAGTCGGGCAAACCAAGAATGGGATTCGAGATAGAGTCGCTGATAAACGATATAGAGGAAGTTTTGGGGTTCAATAATCTAGATGAAGTAGTCTTGGTGGGTGCGGGCCGTTTGGGCCGCACCCTGCTGAGCTATCAGGGTTTCGCTGATTACAAGCTGAATATAGTAGCCGGTTTCGATAATTCCTTCGACCTCGTCGGCGTAAAGGTTAACAATAAACCTATATTGCATATCGACAAACTCGCACCTATTGTGGAAAGACTGAATATTAAAATAGGTATAATAACTGTGCCTAAAGAATCGGCACAAGAGGTGTGCGATATAATGATCACTGCAGGAATCAAAGTTATATGGAATTTTGCTCCCGTACATCTTGAGGTTCCTGATGGAATCATAATAAAACACGAGAATCTGGCTGTATCATTAGCATTGTTGACGCAAAAACTCTATAATAGAGAAAATAGAATTATTGAAAATCAGTAAGTTTTTTAACTTGTTTTTTAATGTTAAAATATACAAAAAAAATCGATAAAAAAATATCCAAAACAGAAAAATATAGTATATTTGCACACGTTTAAAATAGGTGAAAAAACTTGCCTAAAAAGAACTATTTAGCTATGATACTGCCACGGTAAATAGCTATAAAATAAACGGGATCAACAGAAATCACAGAACAAGAATTAAATCATAAAAAGAAATGGCAACAAATCAAACACGTATGGAATTTGACCTTATTGGTACACGTGAAATTCCAATGGAATGCAAGTATGGCGTTCAAACACTTAGAGCTATTGATAACTTCCCAATCACAGGTATTGGCATCAACCGTTATCCAAACGTTGTTAAATACTTAGGCGTTATCAAGAAA
>JAFZDU010000024.1 GCA_017561025.1 Bacteroidales bacterium
ATGAATTTTTCTTTGAGAAGATTTTTGTTTTTCTTGAAAGAACATAGCGAGCTATGTGATTTAAAGAAAGGCGAAAAGATTCCAAGAAAAAACATAAAGCATGCAAAAGTTTTAATTGTTACTGTCAAAAATTATTTAAACTGGGAATTTATAGAAGTCCCCTTAATGTTTTTTATGAAAAAAAAGTTGACATTTATTTGTATTGATGCTAATTTTGCAGAAAATAATTGCGTAGTCATGAGAGTGAAATCTGTGTTGTTTTTGATGATTTTATTGTCGATGTTTTCATGTGGTAAAGATGAAATCAAAGAGAAGGATTCTGTTGTAATTGACGGCTTTGGATTGCCTGCTTTCAAAATGATATATGTAGGTGCAGGTTCGTATAAGTCGAGTGCAGGAAATGAGATGGCAGTTGGTGAATATTATATTGGCGAGACAGAGGTGACACAGTCGTTGTGGAAATCTGTGATGAACAATAATCCGAGCTATTTCAAGGAAGACAATAACCCTGTGGAAAACGTGTCGTGGAACGAGTGTCAGGCTTTTGTAGAAGAGCTGAATAGAATTACAGGCAAGACATTCAGATTGCCTTATGAATATGAATGGGAGTTTGCTGCATTAGGTGGAAACAAAACCTTGCATTATAAGTATTCTGGATCTAATAATGTTAATTCTGTTGCATGGTATTATTATAACAGCCTTTCTCGTACACATGAAGTCAGGACTAAATATAGCAATGAACTTGGAATATATGACATGAGCGGCAATGTGTTCGAGTGGTGTCTTGATGATTATTATCAGAATGGAGTCGGGACGGAAAAGGTGTTGAAAGGTGGAAGCTGGAATTATCCTGATGAAAACTGTAAGATTTACTCGCGAGCATGCAACGACTGCAACAGCCGAAATAATTTTAATGGACTGCGTCTGCTGATGGAAGCGGAAGAGTGAGTTTATTAGTTGTTAGAAACTTTAATAAAAATGTAATATTGGGGAGTTTTATACCCAATAAAATCTTATCTTTGCACCTTTAAAATTCATTAGCATTAATTTATCTAAAATAATTATTTAGTAATGTTTACTATAGTTAGAAAAGAGGAGTTAGCTCAAGATACTTTTTTGTTTGAGATAGAGGCTCCACGTTTGGCAAAGTCAGCATTGCCAGGTCAGTTTTTAATCGTTAAGATGACTGAGAAATCAGAACGTATTCCATTGACAATTAGTGATTACGATGTTGAAAAAGGAACTATTATCATTGTGTTCAAGGCTATTGGTAAGTCAACAAGGATAATGGCTGAATACAATGTAGGTGACAAGTTCGCTGACGTTGTTGGTCCTTTGGGAAGACCATCAGAATTCGTTCACCTTACAGATGAAGAACGTAAAAACAAGAGATTCGTTTTCGTTGGCGGTGGTGTTGGTATAGCTCCAATCTATCCACAAGTTAAATGGTTGTATGAACATGGAGTTAAGGCTGATGTTATCGTAGGCGCAAGAACAAGAAATCTTCTCGTTTATGAAAAGGAACTCGAAGCTATTTCTAACTTATATGTCACCACAGACGACGGTTCATCACCATATAAGGGTTTGGTTACAGAGATGTTGCAGCGTCTCGTTGATGAAGGCAAGCAATATGACGAAGTCATCGCTATTGGTCCGCTCATCATGATGAAGTTCGTTTCACAGCTCTCAGCAAAACTCGGCATCAAATGTACAGTAAGTTTGAATTCAATCATGGTTGACGGTACAGGTATGTGCGGCGCTTGCCGTGTCACAGTAGGTGGTGAGACAAAATTTACCTGCGTCGACGGTCCAGAATTCGACGGCGCACAAGTCGACTTCGAGAACGTGATGAAACGTCAGGCTATGTATAATAATGTAGAAGGACATAAGATTCTCGAGAGAGAAGAAAAAGAAGAAGGACACGTATGTAACATCGGCGGTATCGTTGAGGAAATGCGCGACAACAAGAAACGCGTTCCAGTACGTGAGCAAGATCCAAAAGTAAGAGCAACAAACTTTGAAGAAGTATGTTACGGCTACGACGCTGAAGAGGCTATCATAGAAGCACAACGCTGCTTGAACTGCAAGAACCCTCAATGTGTCAAGGCATGTCCTGTAAATATTGAAATCCCTCAATTCGTTCATTTCGTTGCAGAAGGTAAGTTCGAAGATGCAGCACGCGTCATCAACCGTAACTCAGCGCTCCCATCAGTATGCGGTCGCGTTTGTCCACAAGAGTCACAATGTGAAGGCTCATGCGTCATGGGCAAGAAGTTCGAACCTATCGCTATCGGCAAACTCGAACGTTTCGTTGGCGACTGGGCACGCGAAAACAATGTCGAATTTGAAAAGCCAAGCGCAAAGAACGGTCATAAAGTCGCTGTCGTTGGTAGCGGTCCTGCAGGTCTCACATGTACAAAAGACCTTCTCATGATGGGTTACGACGTGACAGTATTTGAAGCGCTCCACGAATTGGGCGGCGTTTTGTCTTACGGCATCCCTTCATTCCGTCTTCCAAAAGAGACTGTAGTACGCCATGAAATCGAGAACCTCAAGAAACTCGGCGCTACATTTGAAAAAGACGTCATCATCGGTCGCACAGTCACTATAGACGACTTGATGGAAAAAGAAAACTTCGAAGCTGTATTCATCGGCTCAGGCGCAGGTCTTCCTAAGTTCATGAACATACCAGGCGAAAACCTCTGCGGCGTTGTTTCAGCTAACGAATTCTTGACAAGAAACAACTTGTTATTCGCATATAAAGAAGGCTTTGAAACACCTAACTATATCGGCAAGAAGGTGGCAGTTGTTGGTGGCGGTAATGTCGCTATGGACGCTGCTCGTACAGCCTTGCGTCTCGGTGCAGAAGTTTATGTCGTTTATCGTCGTTCAGAACAAGAACTTCCAGCACGTGTTGAAGAAGTACACCACGCTAAAGAAGAAGGCGTCAACTTCCGTCTCTTGACAAATCCTAAAGAAATCTTAGGTGATGAAAACGGTTGGGTTAATGGAATGAGATGCGTTGAGATGGAACTCGGTGAAGCTGATGCTTCAGGACGTAGAAGCCCTGTAGAAAAAACAGGTTCTGACTTCATCCTCGACGTTGATATGGTTATCATGTCACTCGGAACATCACCAAATCCATTGATTCTTAGTACAACAGAAGGTCTCGAAGCAAATAGACATAAATGCTTGATAGCTGACGAAGTCACAATGCAGACAACACGCAAGGGCGTTTTCGCTGGTGGCGACGCAGTTAGCGGTGCAGCGACAGTAATCCTCGCTATGGGCGCAGGCAAGAAAGCTGCCAAAGGCATTGATGAATATATCAAGTCAACAAGACAATAAGACTACAAGTAGGGACGCGATTCATCGCGTCCTTTACTATATAAAATCGTCCTTTACTATATAAAATCGTCCTTTACTTTATAAAAATAATCAGATTAATAAAAATTAAGATAACATGAAAAAGACATTTCTTACATTGATGGTAGTGATGTTGTTCGTTGCTACAGCATCAGCTCAGCAGATTTATAATGTCAAGACATCAGACAAGGCTGACGGCAGAATGGAGCATAGTATAGGCACTATAACACTCACGGGAGAGGTGCTCAACGGGATGAAGACCGGAACCTGGATAGAGAATTTCCCTAACACAGAACTTCCACACTATATTATACAATATCAAGAAGGAAAGAAGAACGGACTTTATATGGAGTTCAACAAAGAAGGATATATCATCAAGAAAATAGATTATAAGAACGACTTGATTGACGGTACTTTATGCGAATGGGCAAGAAGCGGACTTCTTCTGAAGAAACAGGAATACAAAGGCGGACAGCTTGATGGACGTACAGTCATCTGTTATGACAACGGCTTCCTTCAAGAAGAGTCGGAATATAAAGAAGGCAAGAAACATGGAGTGACAGTATGGTATTCGTATGCCAACAAGGCACAAGGGCCAAAGGCTGTGATGTACACTTATGTTGACGGACAATTTGAAGGACCTCAGGAGGTGTATTATGAAAGCGGATATCTTAAATCTGTCAAGATGTTTTCTGAAAACGTTGCAAATGGTTCTGCTTACGAATTGTATGAAGACGGCAGCGTGAAGTCAGAATGCACATACAAGAATGGAGAGATGAAAGGCAAGGTGAAGGAATATAAACAAGGAGCGAAGTTTCTTGATTGATTAGGAATTAGGAGTAATTGGTAGAGACGTTTCAATGATACCTTAAAAATGGAAGAACATTGAAGTGTCTCATATAATAAATAAATGATTGGTAGAGATGTTTCAATGATACCTTAAAAATAGAAGAACATTGAAGCGTCTCATATAATAAATAAATGTTTGTAGAGACGTTTCAATGATACCTTAAAAATAGAAGAACATAGAAGCGTCTCATATAATAAATAAAGTACAGTATGAAATACGATGTTTTTATAAGTTATTCATCAAGAAATCAAAAGGTAGTTGAGGCTATATGCGCTTATCTGGAGCAGCATAAAGTCAGGTGTTTTGTTGCATATCGCGACATCCCCAAAGGTGTCGTGTGGGCGGAGGCAATTGTTGAAGCCTTGGATGAAAGCAAGATGATGGTAGTTGTGTTTTCGGAAGAATTCAATAAGTCTGATCAGGTTAACAGAGAGATAGAACTTGCAAGTGAAGATAAGAAACCAATTCTGACATTCCGTATAAGTGACACGATGTTCAAGGGTGCAAAGAAATACTATCTTAAGAATATCAACTGGATTGATGCATTCCCTAATCCAGAGAATTTATTTGACTCTCTTTTAAATAATGTGAATAAATTGATTGGAACTTCAACATTAGAAAAAGAAGTACGTAAAACTGATCAAAAATGCATTGAACAGAAAAGAATAGAACGAGAGAAACTAGAAACGGTGAAGAAGAAAGATAAAGATGTTTTGGGTTCTCACAACGGCCATGAATACGTCGACCTCGGTCTTCCTAGCGGCTTGAAATGGGCTACGTGCAATGTAGGAGCAAATAAGCCTGAGGAATACGGCGATTACTTTGCTTGGGGTGAGCATACGCCAAAACTGGAATATAGTGAAAAAACTTATAAATATTATATTACAAGGGGTTTCTTGGGTTTTAATAAGAGTTATGTTTCTTTAGGTGATATATCAGGTAAACCTCAATACGATGCGGCACGTTTCAACTGGGGCGGCAGTTGGCGTCTTCCAACAAAAAAAGAATTGGATGAGTTGGAGGAGAACTGTACTTGGACTTGGACTACGCAAGGTGGCAATAAAGGGTATAAGGTTACGGGCCCTAACGGCAACAGCATCTTCTTACCTGCTGCGGGCTACTGTTACGGGTCATCGCTCTACGGTGAGGGCTACTATGGCGGCTTTTGGAGTTCTACGCCGGACGACGACATCAACGTCAACAACGCGTACGGCCTCTTCTTCAACGGTGGTAACGAGAGCGTGTATTGCAGCTACTACCGCTACGGTGGCTTTACTGTTCGCCCTATCACAGAATAAAAGCGAAGCGCATTCAATTTATTCAATTCATTTAATTTATTTTCGTCGGGTGATTGAAGAAACCCGACGAAATTTTTTTATATTTGCGAGATACAAGATAAAGGTCTGAAACTGAAAGAAAATTCAAAAAGAAGTGTATACTATAACATTATAATTATGAAAAATAAGTTTTTAGATTTATGTGTAAAAATCATAGATGTTCTGATGACACTTGCGGTATTATCGGCGTTTTTTATGACTTTTATTCTAAAAGAACATAATTATATCGATATATATAATAAATCATTTAAAATATTAGGCTTATTTGGAATAGCATATATAACTATACTGTTGTTCGGATTTTTCTTTCAAAGGATTAAGTCTGACTATGCTTTGGTTAAAGGAAGGTTCATTCATAAAGTGATAAATATAAGTCTGTTAATACCATTTGTTTTAACGTATGTCTTCATTATATGTGAAGCGAAAAGTGTTATAGATGCCAAGAATGTAAAGACTGAATCGGAAATACAGAATGATAGTGTTAAATTTAAATTAAATGCCAAACTGTGTCATTTAATGACTTATAATGATTTGTATGGTTCATTGGATAAAGCTTCGTTGCAGAATACTTTGGCTAAGAAATTGGTATTCAGTGAAAATTTATACAAAAAAGCAGAAGATAAATTGCTGATAAAAGACACAAGTCAGTTCTACAAGATAGAGTCGTTTTCAAAGTTGGTGGATTGGAATATCGAATTTGACAGCATAACAAATGAATATTATTTTCTTAGGGCAGTTGATGAACTTCCTGAAAATATTATTGATGCAAAAAATGAGGAGCCTTCTTTGTTCTGGAGTGTATATTATCACTATATAGATCCGGGTAATCAGCATATTGCAAGCACTGAAAAAGGAAGGAAGTGGGCTGCTGCCATAGCTATTCTGGGGTATTTCTTTTTGAATGGTCTGCTCGTCGCTGTTTTGATAGGCTGGTTCGACCGTCGTCGCGACGAATGGCTGAATGGTAAAATAAGGTATAAACTTCGCCATCTTCCTATAAATAAGTATGCTGTAGTGATTGGAGCTAATGAGGTGGCACCTTCGGTGATTAAGAACCTCTTGATGCCAAGATCCAGAAAAGAACTGAATTTTAAATGTGAGAAGGAAAATAAATATATCATTCTTCAAACAAATAGAGATGCTCAGACAGTGAGAGAAGAACTTGCAGCATATCTGGAAGATAATGAGTTGTGTAAGGTTATCATATACAAAGCATTGAGGAATTCTAAATCTGAAATTGAAAAGTTACGTATAAAACATGCAACAGAGATATATGTGTTAGGAGAATCTACATTGATAGATGGAGGTGAGACATATCATGATGCTATGAATATGAAGTGCGTTAATATTATTGCAGATGTATTGAACTTTAAACGCAGACTGAATATTTTTAATAATAAAAGCAAAAAAAAGCTATGTAAGGTCTTGTTTGAATATCAGACCACATATTCGATATTCCAATTTTCAGATGTCTCCAAAAAAATAACAGATAATCTTGTCTTTGTTCCATTTAACAGGTATGAGTCATGGGCAAGAAAGGTCATGGTAGAGTCTTTCTCAAAAGATAGCGCCGGAAACACTATATATTATACACCTTTAGATGATTCTGGAATTACTTCAGATTCTTTTGAACATGTACATTTTGTAGTTGTGGGCATGTCGAAAATGGGTATTGCAATGGGATTGCAGGCTATGCTGCAGGCTCACTATCTTAATTATGCCGCAGCTGAAAATATTGATGATCCGTACGAACGTGAAACGAAAAAGAACAAGACTCGTACAAGGATAACATTTATTGATACCAATGCTGACAAGGAAAAGGATTTCTTTATGGGACGCTATGAAAGTCTATTCAAACTTGTGCGTCACCGCTATTTCGATGCAAGTAATTTAAAAGAATGTAAATGGATTGATCCGATGAAGGATGATAACTGCGAATGGAAACATCTTAGTCGTGATGGACAAAATTTCCTTGATATTGAGATAGAATTTGTGAAAGGCGAGCTGGAATCGGAAGGAGTGCGCCGTTATTTGAGAAATATATCTGACAATAATAATGATTTTGCTAAAGAATCAAAGCTTACTATTGCAATATGTCTGACCCAGACACATCAGGCTATAGCTGCTAGTTTATATATGCCAGTTGAGGTTTATGGTAAGGTCCAGCAGATTTGGGTCTATCAGCGTGAAGCATCTGATATTATAAATAACCTGAATGATACAATGACAAATGATATGAGATATAAAAAACTTCGTCCGTTCGGTATGCTTTATGGTGAATATATGAGTGATAGAGCTCAGTATCTAAGAGCTTTGCTGGTGAATGAAGCTTACAATATAGGTACCCTTGGCGGAAATGATTCTAAGATTGATATGCGATACAAGAATACGTACCGACATTTGAGAGAATCATGGAGGAGATTATCCTTGGACAAGAAGTTTTCTAATAGATATTTCGCAGATTCAATATATCTTAAAGTTAGAAGCGTGATGAAAGAAGATTCAAAAAAGGATGAGCCTATTATCACATATACGAGAGTGTTTGATTTGTTGAAATCTGATGGCGAATTTTTAGAGAAACTGAAATCTTTAATGAATAATGGTAATTTGGCTATTAGCGAGCATAATCGCTGGGATATTCAACAGCTATTATTCGGCTATTCTCCATGTGATGAGAATACTGATAAAGAGTTTGAATTATTAAATGAAAAGTTGGAAAAATGGCGAATGAATTATCTAAAAGAGATTGGTAAGGATAAATGGGATGATTTGGATGAATCTGAAAAAAAATCTGCAGAAAAAAATCTGATTTATAAAGAATTAAAGGATAATTATAAAAATGAAAAAGATAGAGTTAAGCAAAAATTAGAAAGACTTCATCCAAATATTTGCGAATTTAACCATCTTGATATAATAGATTCGGGTGCTAAAAATTATGACGAAACTCTTAATAATGCCATACCTAGAATATTGGAACTGGTGGATGCTTATAATGCGAAAAAATGATATAAAATAGAATATTTAGTTTCGTTTTAGATATTGCAATATTTGTAAAATTATCATAACTTTGCTCTGCTATTTTATTGCTGAAGCTTAACTTTAATGAACTGTCGTTTTTACTTTATATGTTATCTTTTCAGTTTTGATGTTATAAAGCACAGATTGTAAAATGAATACGATAAATGTTTTTATTGCCGGATCTAAGGAATTGGCATCTCAAAGAATTAAATTGAAATCCCTTATTTCGGATATAAATCATAGGTATAAAGAGTCGGGGAATGATCATAGTTTGAATGTGGCTTCTTATGAAACATACGGGAACAAACAGGATGAATACAATGATTATATCTGTAATAAAGCTGATCTGGTAATATTTGTATTGGATGGTAAGATCGGTCCGTATACAGAAGAGGAGTTTGATATAGCTAAAAAAAGCGAAAAATCTGCCGGGCGTCCCAAGTCGGTAGTGTTTCTTAAATCATATTCGGAAATAACGCCTGATATAGCTTATATCAATGGAATGTTGAAAAATGAGGACTATTATATCACATATGCTAATGACGAGGACCTTGTAAGATGTGTGAAAGAATATCTGGATGATTTCGTAAGTAAATTTGCAAAAGTAAATACATCACAGAAGAAAAAGACCGTAATAAAATCAGATTCTTCTCCTTCTTGTCGTATAAAATCCATTTGTTCTGTAGTGGCTGTATTGGCGGCATTGGCAGTTTTGATTTGTTTCTTGCTTTGTAATAAAAACTCCTCTGTCTTGCTTATCGCAGGAGGAGGCTCCGCAAGAAATTATATTGAGACATATAATAATATAGTATTGGAAACTTATCCCAACTCATATCATGTGCACATGCCTAGTGGCAATGCTTGGCTGCTGTTGACAGAGGAGGTTATTTCACAGCAGGCTACGCAAGGTTATATCCCGATATGTATTTCTGCGAGCAAGGCGAAAGATGAGGATTTCCTTAAAATCACCACCAAAGAGAATTTTTTGAAGTCGGGATCTGTAGTGGCTGTGAAACTAGGTTACGATACATTGGCTATTACTGTAAAAAACGACGATAGAATAATAGATTGGTTAGGACATAAAAGTATTAAAGAAGGAGAGGTATCGTTGCAGAATTTGGCCGATTTATTGAAAAACAACGATTCCATAAGTATATTCGCGACCTCTCCTGGCAGCGGGACAAAAACGACCTATATGGACTTGTTGGAAGAAAAGGGCGTTATATTGGATGATATGACAGTGAATCAATTTTCAGAATATTCTGACCTTCCAACAGTAAATAAAAAATTCCCATATATACTGATGGGAAGTAGATGCTACAAAATGAAAGCATTGGAAAAAGATGTGAAAAAATCGGATGCATACGAGTTAAAAGTATATGATGAAGAATATGGAAGAAGAATATATTCATGTAAACCGATTTATGTGTATTTTATGGCATATAAGCCTAAGGCAACCTCTCAAAAGGATACGAAGATTGTGCAGAAGTATGGCGACGATATAAATGAAAATTTAGTTGTACCAGAAGAGACAATAAGATTTTTAAAAGACTTGGGCTGTGATTTGCAAGGGAAAATTAACAATAATGTGATAATAAGAAAAACTCATAACTCAATAATCATAGATTTGGATGAGCTATAATATGTCAATAAAAAAAGAACGACGAAACATTGTGATTGTTCGTCGTTCTTTTTTTATGTATTTGATGATTGGTTTTATGCCAAAACTTTTTTCAATGAGTTTACCATAAATTCTTCCATGACTGTATTGTTTTCGTCAGCGCTGATTATTGCACGGCAGTCGCTGATTAATGCTTCAAGTTCAGCTTCGTTTGTGATATGAACTTTTTTGTTTTCCAAGATGCATTCCAATACTTCAGCATCGCTCATCTTGCCAAACATCTTGTTGATATTTTCATAAGCCTCGCCACCTGTTTTTTTAATGATAGTCTTTATTTCTTCTGAATGAACATTGCCATCAATGTTAGCTACATAAAGCATAGCTAAAACTTTAAATTCGCTTTTATTTATCATGACTTATTTTATTTTGGATTATAAATTAATTGCAAATAATTGAATGCACAAATGTAGAGAAAAAAATTAAATATGAAGATGAATTATTGAAAAAAATATTAATATATATGGATGCTTAAATTGTAATTTAATGAATTATTATTTTTAAATTTGCAATATTTTTTCAATCATAATTACATATTAAAAAATCATCGTTATGAACTGTAAACAATTAGTCTTTGCATTTTGTTTTGTGATGTCTACATTTTTATGTAATGCACAGAGCAAAGAACAGGAAGGTTTGGTCAAGACAAGAGGCCGTCTCGACAGAGAAGGTAAAGTTATTCCAGGAGTCGCATTGCCAGATGCGTCCGTTATTTTGAAAGGTGGCAATTCTACGGTTAGTGAGAAAAACGGTGAGTTTTCAATTTTAGTTCCGACAGAGAAATATTATCTTCAAAGTGTTCAGAAACAAGGCTATGAAATTGTTGACCAGGATGTGCTTTCCAAACAATATGCGTATTCTAAAAATCCGTTAGTTATTGTGATGGAAATGCCTCAGCAGCAGTTTGAGGACGAACTTGCTGCTGAACGCAAGATACGTCGTACTTTGACACGTCAGCTTCATGAGAGAGAAGATGAGATAGAAAGACTGAAAGAAGAAAAGAAAATAAGCGATGAAGAATACCGTCAGGCATTGAATAAATTGTATGACGACACGGAAAATAATGAAAAGCTGATAAGCGATATGGCAGAACGTTATTCAAAGATAGACTACGACTATCTTGATGATTTTTATGTTAAGGTCAGCAATTATATCTTAAACGGTGAACTTACCAAAGCTGATTCCATGCTGAATACTAGAGGAAATATCGATAGTGATATAGAAAGTCTCAATCAGCTTAGGGATGCGAATGCAAAAGAAAGAGCGGAGCTGAGCAAAAGGCAGAAGAAGTTGAAGAAGAGTGAGGCTATGGCACAACACCAAATGGAAGACATCGCCCAAAGATGTTACAGTAAATATGAAATCTTCAAGATGCAGCATCAGAATGACTCAGCATTATATTATCTTGAATTGAGAGCAAGTCTGGATACAATGAATGTGGAATGGATGTTGGATGCTAGTAGTTATGTCCGTAAATATTTTGTTGATTATGATAAGGCACTGGTTTATTGTGATAAGGCTTTGAAAAGTGCGATAGAACAAAATGGTGAAAATAGTGAACAAACCTCAATCGTGCTAAATGAGATGGGGTTAGTTTATAGTGGAATGGTTGAATATGATAAGGCTATTGAGTTATATGAAAGGGCTTTAGATATTGCCAAAACAATATATGAAAATGATACTTTACAATATTATGAGATTTATAATAATATAGGGACAATATATGGTGAAAAAAATGAATATGATAAAGCTTTAGAATTTTTCTTTGTGAATTTAAAAGTTAGTAATGATAGTTCGATGTCTGCATGTTATAATATAGCAGCAACATATAAAATTCTTTCTGATTATGAAAAGTCTATGGAATATTATGATAAATTGTTAAGAATGATTCGTGAGGAAGATAAATTGGAATATTCTGTATATTATGGAGGTTTGGCTGAATTATATTCTACACTAGGAAAAAAGGATGAGGCACTAGAATATTTTAATAAATCAATTAAAATATTGGAAGATAATATGTTGGAGTGTCATCCAAGTATGGCGACATTATATAATAATATGGCAGGGCTATATTTTTCTTATGGTAATTATGAACGTTCATTGGAATATTTTACAAAATCTGTAACTATTTTGGAAAAAATGTTGGGAAAACTTCATCCTAAATCGGCTACGTTGTATAATAATATGGCAGTGTTGTGTCAAAAATTGGGTAATTATGATGATGCAATAAAATATTTACAAAAGGCATGTGAAATCCAAGTTGTTAGATTGGGTTGTGAAAATACATCATATGCGACAGGTCTTAATAATATAGGTGCAATGTATTTGTTTAAAGAAGAGTATGATATGGCATTGGAATATATTTTAGAAGCTTTAGAGATAAGAGAAAAACTATTAGGAATTTATAATATTAAAACAGCATCAACTTATGAATTGTTAGGTGGATTGTATGATAAAAAAGGTGATAAAGATTTAGCTTTAGAATATTTTATAAAATCATTGGAAGTAAGGAAATGTATATTAGAGCATGACCATATTTCGATTTCTAATTCGTATAACAATATTGCTATGATATATGACAGTAGAGGTGATTATAAGCAGGCTTTGGATTATTTGTTTAAAGCGTTGCATATTAGAGAAAATAAATTAGGGATAGATAACGATAAAACTTTAGTTGTATGTAATAATATAGGTACTGTTTATTTATCAATGGGGAAGTATGATGATGCAATGGAATATATGCAAAGAGTGTTGGTTGGATGGACTAAAATATTTGGAGAAACTCATCGAAATGTGGCTGGTATTAATGTAAATATCGCAAAAATTTATTTTGAATTAGAAGATAACATAAAATCATTAGAATACTATCATAAAGCATTGGTAATATTATCTTTGTATTATGATGAAGATTACGAAAAAATAGTTGAAGTAAAGGAGAAAATCAACGAAATAACCGCTAAACTTAACAAAAACTAAATGTCTCAAAACTTTAAATACTACGCCTTCATAAGCTATAACTCACGTGATGTGAAGTGGGGCAAGCGTCTGCAGCGTAAGCTGGAACATTATCGTATGCCTGCTACCTTATGCAGTGAACGAGGTTGGAATCGTACTCCTATAAAGCCAGTGTTCTTCGCTCCGACGGATATACAGCCTGGCGGACTGACAGCTGAACTGCAGGAACGTTTGAAATCTTCTCGTAATCTGATAGTGATATGCTCGCCTAATTCAGCTCAATCAAAATGGGTTGGAGATGAAATAGAGTTTTTCCATTCGCTTGGGCGTACTGACAATATTCATTTTTTTATAATTGAAGGAAAACCAAATAGCGGTGACGCCGCTACGGAATGTTTTAATCCTAAAATTAAGGAACTGGGAATACCAGAGATTCTTGGTGCTAATATCCATGAACATGTATATGCACTGCCATGGCTTAATAAAGAAAGGGCTTTCGTCCAGATTATATCAAAGCTGCTCAACGTTGAATTCGATAGCATCTGGAATCGTCATCGTAGGCAACTGGTCCAAAAAGTATCTTCGGTACTGTTGATGACATTGTTTGTTGTAGCTGCAATGGTACAGATGTATATAGCTAATCAACCTATTGATGTTAGAATGTTTCTTAATGAAAAGTCGGTGCATAATGCGAATCTCCCTCCTTTGAAAAATGCATCTCTTACAATGTATCTGGAAAATGAGAAAAAGACAGATACTATTCATTCTATAAATGATAGTGTCTACTTTAAAAATATTCCTCATCGTTATCTTGGCGAGGAAGTGAAGTTGAGTTTTGAATGTATGGATTTCATTAGTATCGACACTTCTATGATTCTTTCTGAAAATATGAGTCTGGACATATGTAGAGATCCAGAAACATATGGAAGTTTGTCTTTTAAAATATGGAGTCAGGCAACATCTTCATTGGCAAAAGATGTTGATATTATAATAGAAGGACAGAAACTAGAACCAGACACATCAGGACTGTATTCATTATTTCTACCTTTGGAAAGGCAGAGGGAGAAGTATAAGGTTATTTCCTCTAAGCCTTTGCTTAATGATACCATATATATGCCGTGTGGAAAAAAAGTGTTCCTACATATTGAAAAATGATTATATTTGGATTATCATTCATCGAATAAATAAATTGTAAAAACAAAACCATGACAGTTACTCTTCTAATCACAGCATTACTTCCAGTATTAATTTTATTGTTGTATATCTATCGTAAAGATAAGATGCAACCAGAACCTATAGGCCAGATTGTTAGAGCGTTCTTGCTTGGTCTGTTGACAGTGCCATTGTCGTTTTTGGTATCTGTGCCATCTGAGATGATAGGCTTGTATTCTGATGATGTATATACTGTAATGGATGCTTTTAAAATCTCGTTCTTTGGAGCTGCCATACCGGAAGAAGCAGCCAAGCTCTTTGTATTATGGCTAGTGGTTAGAAAAAACAAATACTTCGATGAGAAGATGGACGGTATCGTATATGCAGTATGTGTCTCAATGGGTTTTGCGGCATTCGAGAATGTGCTGTATCTGGTCGATAACATGGATTCTTTTATGCAGGTCGGCATTTCCAGAGGCCTGACCGCAGTGCCGGGACATTTCTGCTTCGGAGTAGTGATGGGCTACTATTACTCGCTGGCAGCCTTCGAAGGCAAAGACAGAAAAAGAAACAGAACGCTAACTATAGCAGCTCCTGTTATAGTACATGGAATTTATGACACCATCCTCTTCGCTGCAACTGTGCTTATTGATAAACACCTTGAAATAAGTGAAACTCTTGCAGGACTCATCTCAATAGTCTTCGTCGTTGGATTCATCTACTTCTGCTTCAAGATGTGGAAGTTCGGAAGCCTTAAAATCAAACAGCATATAGCTGATGATAAAGTGACACGACTTTTTTTAGACAACAGTCAATAGACTTTGCTGCACAAAGCCAACAGCCTTAGTTCAAAAAAATAATTCATCATTCCTAATTCATCATTCCTAATTTTTATATCTTTGCAAACGATAAATGGTGTCCGTAAGGACTCAATAGGGAACCGGGTGTGATTCCTGGACAGTTCCCGCTGCTGTGATCTCTAACAGCGTCCGGCATTATGTCACTTTCTTTTCCACAAAAGATGGGAAGACGCCGAACGTAAGGAGTAAGTCAGAAGACCTGCCGTTTATTATGAAGACTACAAGTCTACAAGACTACAAGCATGACAAAAAACGCTTGTTGACTTGTTGGCATGTTGTCTTGTGGACTTAAAAAAAGACTTTCGGGATAAGAGTCTGTCGTAACATAAAAACAGTCATCGACGAATTTTTACCCGAAGTTTATTTTAGGAGTTCAGGAGTTCTATAATTATGAATTATGAATTATAAATTATGAATTGACGTTTCGTCGACTGTTATTAATATTACCGATTCTCTTTGCGCTAAACATCTCATCATTAGCGCAGAATGATACCATCATGCTCGAGTCGGTGGAGGTGAGTGCGTCATATATGTACGGCAAAGCGACTAAAGAGTCGATGGAACGTAAAATCGACACTGCTGTCATCAATCGTCTGCAGACTCGCACTCTGTCGCAGCTGCTCATACAGCATTCGCCTGTGTTTATCAAGACCTACGGCCCGGGAAGCACTGCCACAGCCTCATTCCGCGGCACTACAGCAAGTCATACTCTGGTGCTGTGGAACGGATTCCAACTCAACACCCCGACATTGGGTGAGGTGGATTTCAGCACCATACCTGTCTTCTTCACCGATGAGATATCTCTCCAATGGGGAAGCAAGACTTCTGCCAACAGCGGCGGCCTAGGCGGAACTGTCAACATCGCTAACAAACATAAATTCAACGAAGGAATGATACTGGATGTGAAGCAGACTTACGGCAGCTTCAACACCTGGGGCTCTTATGTTAATCTGGGTTATTCCGGAAATAAATTCATAGCACGACTGAAGGCATATCGTAATTCCAGCGATAACGACTTTACATATAACAATATAGCTACAATACCTCATCAGGAGATGCAACAGAAAAACGCCGACTTTGTGGATTATGGCGTCATGCCAGAACTGCATCTGCGCATGAAGAAGTCAACGCTGAGCCTGGTGTCGTGGAACCAATGGAGCCATAGAAACTATCCGCAGATAATGCCTAATGTGTTCAACAATACCAAGGAGTATGCCGACAACAACTTCTCTCGTAACATGATTTCATACAAGACATACTGGAACTCTGGCAGGGTTGAGCTTAAATCGGCTTACTTCCATGAAATACAGAAATATTTCCTTGAGACTTATACATCTAACGATTATCCTGTAACACAAAATAACTCACTGAATGAATCTGATGTCTTCAGACAAATCGTTGACTTGCAGCAGGATTTGTATAAGTCATGGAAACTGTATGCTAAGATTCAGTACGATTACGAAAAAGTGAAGTCGTCAAATTATTCCCCGATGCCTGAGCTTGCCGAAGGCGGACTCGTGGGATCGGCGATTTCGACAGGCTCAACCACCGGTTGTAAAAAAAGAAACATACTTTCTTTTTACGCTGCCGTCGATGGCAAGATTTATAAGGATCTGGATTTGAGACTGACATTGCGTAACGACATCGTAAATGAAAAATCTGAAGGATTCTTCCCTACAGCGACTATGGTATATCGCCTTCCTTTTGTCAAGGGCCTGAATTTCAATATGGGCTATAGCCATAACTATAGAAACCCTAGCCTGAATGATATGTATTGGAACCCTGGCGGTAACGAGAATCTCAAATCTGAAAAAGGAAAGACTATCGACTTTGACGTCAATTACTCTTGTGAGAAAAAATTCTTCAGCCTTGACATGAGGGCTGGACTGTATTATTCAAATGTGAAAGACTGGATACAATGGGTTCCGACAAATTACCGCTACTGGACACCTAAGAACGTGTCTGATGTCTTGGCGCGCGGACTGGAACTGCATCTCAAGGCCGATTACAGATATGCGTTATGGATATTATCCTTGTCTGCTAACTATGTATATAGTCACACTACAGACGAAAGTGAATACGCTCAGCAATATGGTTCTGACGGAAAACAGTTGATATATATTCCTATGCATCATGCCAATGCTTTCGCAGAAGCTAAATGGAAAACATGGAACATGACATATTCGATGGAGTTTACAGGCAAACGCAAGACCAGCATGAACGAGGATGATTTCTTCGCCTTCGACCTGCCTTATTATATGCTGCATCATGTTACTTTGGGAAAGCAGCTGGACAAATTCAGATTGGAATTCAGAATCAACAATATAACTGATGAAGAATATCAGACCGTCCTATGGCGTGCTATGCCTGGACGCAGCTATGAGATTTATTTAGAATACAAATTATAAAAGACAACGGATTTTGTCCACAATGCCTGAGCCTGTCGAAGGCAAAAACTTTGGCGTTTCGACAAGCTTAACGACCGGAACTGTTGACATTAAAAAGAAAAACTATGAAAAAAGCACTATTTAACATCTTGATTTTGGGTGTTATCCTAACTTTTGCCTCATGCGGAGGCGATGACACTAACACTGGCAATAACGGCGGCTCCAACTCCGGAGACGGCAGCAGTACTAACGGATTCAGCATAGCAAAGGGCCTCTTCGTACTTAATGAAGGCACATTCACTTATGCCAATTCTTCTCTGACATTCTACGACCCGGAGGCTGATACTGTTATGAATAATCTTTTCTACAGAGTTAATATGGCTCCTCTCGGTGATGTCGCTAACTCTATGACAATTGACGAGAATGGAATGTTCATTGTGGTGAATAACAGCAAGTACATCTATAAAATCGATGAGAAGACCATGAAATACGAGGCCAAGCTAGACGGTCTTACCTCTCCTCGTCATATCATGCTTATAGACAAAAACAAGGCATATATCTCAGACCAAGAGTCAACAGGACTTTGGAAATTCAATCCTGAGACAATGCAGAAGACTGGCTTCGTCGAATTAGGAAACACTACAGAAAAAATGCTGCGAGTAGGAGATGAGGTCATAGTCACCAATTGGTCTAACTTTTATCAGCCTAATACATCGAATTCATCGATACAGTTTGTGAATGTCGAGACCGACCAGCTCGTTTATGAGATGGATGTCACAGCAGAGCCTCATAGCATCGTTTTGGATAAGAACAACAATGTGTGGGTCTTGTGCAGCGGTGGTTACATGCCTCCATGCGAACCGGCCTTGTTCTGCATCAATCCAGCAACACGTCAGATCGTCAAGCGTTTCGACTTCGCGGAGGGATGCTATCCTTCATCAATGGCTATTGACAAGTCGGGAGATAATCTCTACATCTTGAACGGCGGTTTCGGCGCTTTGGATTTATATAAGATGTCGGTAGAAGCTGAAGTTCTTCCAACAACAGCGTTTGTCAGCAGCCAAGGCAAGGCATTCTCAACAGTAGCGGTATCTCCAGAAGACAGCGACGTATACATCACCGACGTGAAGGACTACATTCAAAACGGCGATGTGCTGCGCTATGACAACAACGGGAACTATATCGGCAAATTCGAGGCTGGAATCATTCCAGGAGCGATGATGTTTAATTGAGAGACAACGGGACTCCGCGGATCTCGGGCAGCCTTTTTTTTATGGCACGCAAAGGCGCAAAGTGTCGCAAAGTAATTCTCTGTGCTCTGCGCCTTTACGAGTAGGGGAAAGTCGCAAAGTCTGTCGTTTCTTCGGAACTTTTTAGGTTCAAGGTTCACCCCTCAGCGTTAGGGATTGGAGCGGCATCCTTTGCGAAGCGTAGCGGAGCAAAGATATAGCGGAAAGCCCGACGGCGGAGCTGAAGGCGGAGCCGGAACGCCCTGATAAAGACAACAAGACTACGAGACAACAAGACAACAAGTCAAAAGGCTAAAGTTTAAAAAAATCGGAAACTCAGAATCTCTGAAGTAGTTGGGAATGGAGGGTTTAAGGTGTAAGGCTTAAGGTTTAAAGTTGTAAGGGTGTAGTGGAAAGTATGCAGTTTAAAGTTGGAAAGTTAATTGAAAATAGATTTTATGAAAGAACTGAAAGATCGTATATTAAAGGACGGCTGGTGTTTGCCGGGAGGAGTGTTGAAGGTTGACAGTTTTATCAACCATCAGATGGACCCGATGCTGATGAAGTCGATGGCAGAAGAGTTTGTCAGACGCTTTGCAGGCGCGGGCGTCAACAAGATACTCACAGTTGAGGCAAGCGGCATAGCGCCAGCGATTATGGTAGGATATCAGCTTGGCCTGCCGGTCGTCTTTGCCAAGAAGAACAAGCCGAGCACGATGGAGAACATGTTGGTGACAGAAGTGTTCTCGTTTACCAAGAACAAGTCATATAATATATGTGTGAGCCGGGACTATCTCCAGTCGGGCGACAAGGTGCTTTTCATCGACGACTTCTTGGCCAATGGCAATGCCGGCAAGGGAATCATCGACCTGGTTGAGCAGGCAGGTGCTGAGCTGGTTGGAATGGGATTTCTTATTGAGAAGGCGTTTCAGGAAGGAGGAGAGCTCCTCAGAAACGCGGGCGTTCATGTCGAGTCGCTGGCAATCATCGAAAGCCTTGACAATTGCGAGGTGAGATTTAAGGAGTAGAGGGATGGTTGAGGGCTAAGGACAATTCCCCTCAAAGCTGTCTGTGTAGATTATTTTCTTTATGGATGCGGTAGTTCCCAGTCTCTCCATATTCTCCTTTATGCTTTTTGCTGATTCAATAAGATTGTCAAGCTCGTCGAAGACTTTCTTGTAGCCTACGAAGAAAGTCAGTTTGCTTTTTGCACTGATTTTCACTTCTACCTTTGCCCTATATTGCTGTGCGGTGAAGATGAATTCCAGTCCGGCCGCTTTCATCTTGTTTGATATTATGGCTTTGGCAGTGACAGCGTTGATGTTCATCTGCATCTGTTTCGCCTTGCAGGCTTTGATGGTTGCTATGATGATGTCCGAGAGCTCTTGTTTGGCGTCGACCCACATCGCATAAGCCTCATCGTTTTTATTGTGTCTTCCATAAAACCATCTGCTTTTAGAATCCCAGCCGTTATATAGGTCGTTGAGGTAACTCAGACACTTCGACAAATATTCCTTCTCGGATTTATTTGTGTTGTTTTTCATGTCAAATTTGATGTCGCTGCTAATGAGCTTGCTGACTTCATCTATATAATATTTTCTGTCTTTCATGTTGATTAAATTTGCATTGTACATACACGTCCGCTTTCTTCCATCCACTTCTTGTGGTTTTTATAACAATTCTCGTTTTCGCACACCCATAGCAGGCGGGTCTTGAATCCGTCAGGTATGACAGGCTGAGGCGCATATCCGTCGGTGAGTATCAGCAGTCCGTCATATTCGTGTTCGTGAGCGTAGTTGATCGGTTCTTGGAACGATGTTCCGCCTCTGCCTATTATCATCTGCTCGCGTATCACCTTTTTGAGAGTGTGAACCGATCTTACTCCGCAGTCGAATTGTATGACATCGACAGACTCGAATCCATATCTGAATGCGCTGTTGACGACGCCATAGAAATAACGCAGGCTTTGTGTGGTGACGGAACCCGACACGTCAATGGCGATGAGCAGCTTAGTGTCGAACTGACGTACGCTGCCCATATTCTGGAATCCAGTCCTGCGGTTAGGTTTCATCCTCGTCAGCTTTTTCTTTGATGACAATATGTTTGCTCTGAATCCAGAGAACACATTCTTCCAGTTGATTTTAGCCTTCAGCGAGGTCTGAAGTATCTCCGCCAAATTGCCTGCCAATGATCCCCAGTCCTTTACGGAAGATATGACGCCGTTGATGGCTTGTACCGTCAATTCATCATCTTCCCACAGTTCGGCAAGGTCGCTGTGTTGTTGAGAGAGTTCGCTATTGCTTTTGCCGTTGCCGCCGTCATTGTCGTTTTGGTTCTCGCCATCGCTGCCATTCTCGATTTCTCTGGCGTACCATTCATACGACATGCCTCTTTTAAGATTCAAATCTTGTGGTTTTATCATCCTGAGTCTGGCGTGGGTGTAATTGTCGCCTATGACGAGGTTGCTTGCCAATCCGGCAGCTCTCTGGCTGCATCCGTCGGGACGTCTCTCATAAGGATGCTTGAGAAGTATGCGTACAGCCTCGGCTCTAAGCGCTTCTTCGAGAGCGGCGTTGGTCATCTCGCGAATTATATTAGGATTGTATTCCAGCAACTTGCGTCCGCTTCTGACAGGACAAGACATTTGTTCGTTTGCAGATAACTCGTGAATGCATAGCACCTGGAACAAGGCCGGTTCCAGAAGAAACCAGTCCTGCATTATCTTGGTATATCGTTCTTGCATATTACTTCAATCCTTTTACATACAACGTAAGCATAGTGACAAGTAGGGGATTGTGTGTCGCTATGAATTCAATGGCGTGCATATATGTCTGACTTACATATATAGAAGCGAAATGAGCGGCGGCCTCTTTCTTGTTTTCTGCGAGAAACTCGAAATATGAGCAAATGTTCTCGGCGAAGACGCTCTTGTCTTTCTCGCTTATCTTCTCAACCTCGATGCATCTGAAGATGCCTTCGTTGACGGTGCTGAGCTGATGTATGCCGTAATCGCTGACGATGTCTTGTACCTTTTGGGTGTTGAACTTGGAAAGTATCTCTCTTCCTGTCAGCAGTCTTCTTGTTGCTGAGCTTTGGATGAATGCCGACGCCGCCTTAGGACCAACAATGCTCGATATTATTTTGGTGTCTATCTCTTTGAGATCGCTTTTATTCTTTATGACATCCGACACTCTTTCCCATGCGCGTCTGTCTGGTGTTTTGTCGAGGCCGGTGTCGGCGCCTTCCTTGGCGTCAGGGTCTTTGTCGAGCCATATTCTGTTCTCGTTGATGAAGTCGATGACACGTGTGTCGATGTCGGCTTTCTTTGCCCATAGCAGCCATTCCTCAGCGGTAGGTCTGAAGTTCACGATGTTGAATCTCGACACCAGAGCAGGGTCGAGGTCGGTGAGCTGATATTGCTCTCCGGCATTGACAGCGCTGATGATGCGGCTGCCTTCAGGAAGATGACGTCCGGCGAGCTTGCGGTTCAGGGCGAGGTCCATGATGGTCTGAAGGATCTCAGGACGCGCTCTGTTGAGTTCGTCGAGGAAGAGCACTATAGGCTTGCCGTCGATAGGAAACCAATAAGGAGGCATGAAGTCGGTCTTGCCGGTTTTCTCATCTTTATTAGGAAGTCCGATGAGGTCGCCGGGATCGGCCATCTGACCGAGGAAGAGCGCCACTACTTCCATGCCTTTCTCCTTGAAATAGTTGGTGAGAATCTGTGACTTGCCGATGCCGTGGTTTCCGACAAGCATGATGTTGTGAGATGCTGGTGTGCTTTCTAAAAGCTGATGAAGTTCTTGGGTGTTCAATGATATATTTGCCATATTTATTTAGTTTTGATTTCAACAGTTAACAGACAGCGGTCAATAGGTGTTATCCAACGTGCCTGAGTCTAAACCGCTTTAGTTCTTCTTTTTATACCGAACTCCAGAAAAAATGTTACAGATTATAAAAAAAATGTCAATTTTAGACTTTTTGAATCATCTGGTGAAAGTGTATTTTTTTTTTGTATATTTTTGTGTGCAAACACAACAGAAAGGGATATAAGTTTGAGGTTTAATAGATATTGGAAATTATATGGATAAGTATTTGTATTTTGGAAATATACGAGTTTTATTATGCAAAGATACTGCATAGGTGTTTGGTGAATATATGTTTTTTTAGATTTTTTTTTAAAAAAATAATGATTTGATTGCTAATAAATTGTAAAGAAAAAAATAAAAAATAATAAAAAAATGAATCACTTTTTCGGAAACATTTTTAGGCGTATTGTATTTTTGCGAAACAAAAGAAGATAAAAAAGCAAGAAAAACAAAAAAATGTAACGAAAGCAACCTTTGAGATACCAAAACACCGAAATATCGTAACAGATTAAAATTTCAAATATATCAAAAAGCATTGAAAAATGGCTTAAGTCATCCTTATGCTCTTGAAAAATTGAGATATTTTGAGATAAGTGGTTGAAAATTAAATTGTTAAACTAAAATATAGTATCATGAGAACAAATGTCACATTAACAGCAAAAGAACTTAACAGCATCACAGAAAAGTATGTTCGTCCAACGATTTTAAGTTGTTTTAAAAACCAACCAATCAGAGAGAGAGAATTTGCAGTCAAGGAAGTGTTATGTGATTTCTATTACAAGCTGGCAAAGAATATGGATAGTTACAATGAAAACATATCTAAGGGTGCTTGGTTCTCAACGATTGCAGCACATTGTGCGATAGACTATTTAAAAGATTATACTAAAAGAACCAAGAATCGGGAGTATTTTAGTTATAGAGACAAAGACGGCGACTATTGCGACATTGATTATTCTGAACCTAGTTGCTCTATTGGCAGTAGTCCTGATTATCAACTTCTTAATGATGAGGCTATTGACCTTGTCAAGAGGGCTGTGAGAATGCTCGGCAAAGAAGACGCACTTATCATTGAACTCAAGATGAAAGGCTACAGCAACGACGAGATAGGAGAGGAGTTGGGCATCAACGACGGTGTGGCGAGAACCAAGATATGCAGAGCTCGCAAGAGATTCGAGGAATGCCTTGCGAAGGCGAGAATGAGTTCGGAGTTCTTTGTCAATGCAGCGTAGTTTTTAGGAATTGAGGATTTGAGGAACTGAGGATTTGAGGAACTGAGGAATTGAGGATTTGAGGAACTGAGGAGTTCAGGGGATATGAGCTTTGTTCGATGACGTGGCTTGATGAAAACGCCAACTTCACCACAGTGTTTGACGACAGCTATTTCCATGCTTCATGGGATGTTGATTGATTGGAATTGGGGGAGATTATGGGGTGTGGGTTGTGGGGTGAGTGGTCTTGATAGAGCTACTAGATGTACATATGATTTGGAAATAGATAATCGTTATAAACCGCTATGGGATTGTTTTGCAAATGAGTTGAAGCAAAATTTTTTGCTGTAACATTTTTTCTTTTATAAAGTAATATATATGGGTTGGAAGAGGAGGAGAAGATGATTTTCCTCCTTTTGTGTTGGTGGAATTTTCTTAAAGTATTTTTGGAGAAAATGTTAAAAGAGGATAACTATACTGATACTTTTTTATATATTCGCAAGTGAAATGAATTAAGATAATACTACTTATTAATATGGCTGAAAAAAATATAAAATCAGGTTTACTTGCTGCGGTTGCTTTGTTGGCAGAACAAGGAAATTCGGCAACGTTGGAGAAGTTTGCTGTGGCAGTCGTAGCGGAGACCATATTTTTTAATGACTGGTCATCTATTGATAAAGGTGCTGAAATTAGTGCATTTACAGATGGGGAAATTAGATTGAAGAATATAGTTAAGTTCATTCGATCTAAGTGCGAAGATCAAAGGCAATATAGAACTTTGAAAGAATATAATAGAGAAAGTCTTTACTTGCTGATAGAAAATGAATGGGGAGAGTTTGGCTATGAGCAATGTTTGATACCACTTAAATGGGCATATGAATATGATAAGCAGAATGGATTGGTGAATTTTGATGGATTTGTAGAAAAAAAACGAAGTGAAGAGAAGAATGGTAAAGAATATAAAATTGATGTGCCATCTTGTGGAGATAGAGGATATAGTGTTGTTAATGATGGCAATGTAGTTGCTGTTGAGCAAATGGTACAACAGATAAATAATATTTCAACTACGACTAAAGCTGGTGAAGTGAAGGTAAAGTTGGATTCTATTTATAAAAAACTTGTGGAAAAAAGAGGGGGTGATAATTGCATAAATAATTTTGAGTACATATGGCAATGGAAAATTACCACTAAAGAGTATGATGAAATAAAGAAACTTCTTGAATCTGATGATTGTAAGAGTTGTATCAGTAGTATTTATAAAAACAATGTGAATTATTGTTTTATCATAGTCGCTTATGTTGCAGAACGTTATAAACGAGAATGGAATGGCAATGATCGTAATGATAATGCGCTAGAACTAATTGGTTTAGGAGATAACAATAAGTCAAAAGAAATAGCAGAGAAATACTTTGGAAAAAATAATCCAAAGGTATATCGTCATTCCTCATCTTCAACAAATGAATGGTTGGATTCTCTTCGTATGGAAGGTGGTTTGCCAATAAACTATATTAACAAAGCAAGTGAGGGTGATAGAACCCAAAATAACTTAGTGAGATTTACCGAGTATTTGTATGAAGATGCTAAAAAGTCTATTGGTATTCTTACTGAAAAAACAAATGAGACTACTAGGCATTCTTATGAAAAAGGTTATAGCCTCAAAAAATATATAGATACGCTTTTAGAAGGAGGACTGGAGTCTGTTTGTTGTGTGGATTTGGATTCTGATATGTTTAACAAATTTAAAGAATTATTGGAAAACGGTCGGGATAATGCACGACGAAATTCAAAGAAGTTTGCATATAAGTATCGTATATGGAAATGGGATTCACAAAAAGAATTTTTATTGCATCAAAGTATTGTGCTTAAACAAGATTCTGCTTTTGGAGAAACTCAAGAACTTATTTCTCGAGAAAGAATAAAGCAATGGGATTCTAAACTGGAAGAGAATGATGTTTTTTGGTTGGAAATAGGTGGTGTGAGATATGAATTCCATCCTTGGAAAAAGGAATTCTATCGTTCTGTGAATGGATTTACAGAATTTCCATTGCCAACAACAAAATTTCCTAATTGTAATCTTGTGTTGGATCCAATATATTTTGTTAATCAAAAAGGAGAAAAGAAGAAAATAGATTCTATAGTTGAAGATAACAAAAGTTATATAAAGTTCACTTCGGACAATAGTTATGATTGGGTGACTGGTAAGAGCGGAGAACTCTCTGCTGTGTTGTTGCGTCGCAGGGCTAAAATTGAATTGGAACATTCTGAGGAAATTTGTAACGTTGGTAATAGTCTTAGATGGGTGGAATTTTCAGATAGAATTAAAATTGGTGGCAAATATGTGTATTCGGGTAAATTTGATGTACATCCTAAAGATGAAGCTATTCATCCTATAGCGAAATATAAGTATATTCGTAGTATATCTTATCGTAAAGATGATGAGGATAGTTTTATATATCTATTGAATTCTTCGAAAATCAAATCAGAGAATTTTGTTCTTGTAAGGGAAGATGAAAAGGAAACTAAAATTGAAAGTGGTAAAGTCAAATATTGGGATAAAGAAACATCTCAATGGAAGGAATGCGATGAAAATTTGTCAGGATTGGTGGAATTAGATATAGACGGACAACGTATCAATGCTTATGTCTTACCCGATAATGCAGAAATAACTCGAAATACTGGCGAGGAAAAAATCATCTTTAAAAATATTGATATAGGAGTTGTTGATGGATATGAAATAACAACCCATGATAATACTTGGCAAATTAATGATAATTATGCAGAAGGTAATCAGTATAGGGATAGCATAATTGTTGATGTTAAGGTTGCCGATAATGAATATATATCGTTTGATATTGTCAGACCACTTAGACGAAGTGATAAAAAGTTTAATGGTCGTATTATGTCGTCAGACCAAAATGTGCCAAAGAATTTGCAGTCTCAATATACGTTGAGAATATTTGATGAAAACGGAGTTAGGTATATCGAAGATAGAGAAGCGGAATGCTTATACTCTAATAACAAAATAAGGTATAATAATCAACAAGAATTTTACTATATCGCAGAAGGTGCAAATCCTACAATAGAAGATAATCTTGAATTTGTTTTCATATTAAATGAAGGTTACAGAGAAATTGATTTGACAATATCAGAGAAGACGATTACAGAAAGTGGTAAAGATAAAAAGTATATTTGTTTGGAGAATGTGCCAACAGAAAAAGGTGTTATAATTCAAACGCTAAGGAATAAAATGCCAGAAATGACATATTATGAACCATTGTGGTGTGGTGGTTCAAACAAGTTTGTTTTTGCACAAGAGAATAGTCATAACAAAACGTCTTTGGATAGATTAAAATTATCTGTTAAACACAAACTGTATTTTAAGGAGTTGATGTATTGTGGCGTAAATGAAGAAAGATATGAGATAACTCCGAAATTGTTGGTTGATTTCTTTGAAGACTATTGTAAAAATCATAACGAATATGATTGGAATGCTCTATGGGATATGGTATTTGAATTGGATAAAGATTGGATGTCTATTCCTCGTGGAGTATGGTGTGAATTTGCAACTGATGATGAAAAGAAAAAACTAGTGTGTGATTTATTTAAAAATAGACCAAATACGGATTCGGAAGTTTTTGATAGATTTGTTGATAATTATTGGAGTTTGGAATGGAATCCTAAAAAAGGAAGAAGTAACAATGCATATAAATTTCTAAAAACTATATTGGATAGTGGTGATTTCTATAACCTTCCAGATATGGATAAAGACTTCAATGAAGAACTTGATAGATTATTGAATAATTAATAAAAGAATAAAAAATATATAATATGGCAAAACAAGAAATGAGTTTTAAGAAGCTATACGTTGATAGCAAATCTAAAATTGCAGAAACAGTCATCAATATGTGGAAGGAAAACTCTCCAAAGATGGTTGAACGATATGATGAACAGCTTAAAAATATTATCATAAAATGTATAAGTGACAATATTGTTGTGGAAAATATGGCTCATTGGGAACCAGCGGCAAATGACTTGGATTGGCGGTATGTCGTCAATGAAAAAATTTGGCGAAAGAGAGATAATGATAATAATATTGTAGAAAATAAATTTACACCATATAAACACCAGTATGAAAGTTGGAAGACGTTATTGGATGATAATAAATCCATAGTTGTTACATCAGGAACTGGTTCTGGTAAGACAGAGTGTTTCATGGTGCCGCTTGTGCATGATTTGACAAAAAATCAAGATTGCAATGATAATCGAAAAAGAGCAGTGGAAGCCTTGTTTCTTTATCCGCTGAATGCGTTGATGGAAGACCAGAAACAGCGTATGGATAATTATATCACCTTTAGTGAAAGAGATTTGAAGTTTGCCGTGTATAATGGTAATACGCCAGAAAATGAGAATAGTCCTAAATTCGATTATGAGAGGGATGATAATGGTAATATAATTAAACCCTATCAAAACGAGATATTGACTCGTGACGAGATTCGTAGAGAAAGACCAAATATTCTCTTCACTAATCCGTCAATGTTGGAATATATGCTTCTCCGTAAGGTTGATAGTGATTTGTTTACTAAAGAACTGAAATGGATTGTCATTGATGAGACTCACACATATAAAGGTTCGGCAGGTGCTGAATTGGCAATGTTGATTAGACGAGTTTTGAAAGCTTGTGGGAAAGATGCAAATGATATAAAATTCGCTACATCATCAGCTACCATAGGAAGTGGGGATAAAGAAGCGAAATCTAAATTAAAGGAATTTATTTCTAATATCACTGGACAAGAACTTGATAAGATAGAAGTGATAGAAGGCCGTCGCACAGAACCAAAGGTTGACGATGGACGTATAAAGAACTCTTTGAAAGAAAACGACTTTGTCTTACTTAAAGATTTGATTTCAGAAGGAACGATAGAAGAAAAATTGGCTAAACTGGATGAATTGGCAGATGCAGGTCTTCGTATTCGTTTACATTATTATTTGCAGACGCTTAACATGGGCCTTTTTGTTGACCCTCGTAAAGTTGAAGATGGAAAATTTGTCCTAAGCAATACTATACCATTAGAAGATGGTAAACTTGATAAACATTATTTGGATGCTTATTATTGCAAGGAATGTGGTGCAGTGCTTGGTTATGGTGAAATGGATAACGACCATAAGTTCTCTCGTAAAATACAGGAAGAAGTGGCTTCACTTGAAGATTATGCGGAAGAAGATGATAACAACAATGACGGCAGTGATAACGCGAATGTTTCATCTAAATTGTTGCCTGAATTTTATGTTGGCATAAATGACAATAATGAAAAAAATCCAAATGACGGACTTTGGAAGTTGGAAGAGGAAGAAGATAAGTTTGTAAATAATGATTCATCAGGAATTTTCAAGCTTAAACATGTTGATTTGAATAATAAGAACGAATTGATACATTATTGTCCATGCTGTGGAGTTCATGGAACAGGGAGATTAAAGCCAATGCGTTCGTTTCATATGTCGGCAGATTATATTAGCAGACTTATAGCACCGATTTTGCTTGAACAGACATCTCCAGCTAATGTAAATGCAGAAACGCTTCCATGTCAAGGCCGTAAGTATATTGCTTTCGCTGATAGCCGTCAGTCTGCAGCAGGTCCTACTTTAAAACAAAACCTTGAAACAGAAGAGGTATGGGTGACAGGAGTGTTGTATAACTGGTTGAGAAAATGTGCTGAGATAACTGATGATGAGAGAGAGAAATTGTCGGATGAACAACGCAATCTTAATTTAAAAAGAAAGAATCAGCGAACAGATGATGAACAGAGAAGAATAGAGGAAATACAGTTGATATTAGACAATGTTGGTTACCTCACTTGGTGTGAAGCCTTGGGTGTTCTGCGTGATGACAAAAGAAACTTTGAGAGGATGTTCCTTGCTTTTGCTAAGCAAGATGATAGGAATGATGAAAAATCAAAGAATGAGTATGCGTTGTCGGCTCTGTACAGAGTGATGGCACGTAATGGTGCTAATGGTAAGAACAGTCCGGAAAACTGGGGATTGATATGTACGCATTATCCTGCTTTAGACAATTTGAAGAATAGAACACTTCCATTGACTATTGAAAAATTTAACAGTCTTATCTCCGATGATAATCTGAAAATAACCCCTAAAGATTGGTATGACTATGTGAAGATTTTCATTGATTATGATATTCGTCGTCATGAAAGGTTTTTCTTCCAATATGATGGAAATGCTAATAATTGGAATGAGATAGACTATGGCGTCACTCGTCAATATAGAACAGAAACTAGTAATAGGCGTCCTATTGACGGTGAAGAAAGTAGAATGCAAGTCGGTGATAACAGATATACCAAACTTCTTCTTAAATTATTAGGTAAGGAAAAATGTGCAGATCTGAATGTTGGTGAAAAAGAAATTGTTTCGGGAGTTATAGAACAATTGAAGAAAGACCTTGAAGCATATGAAATAAAGGAAGTGGGTCAAGAGTTAAATTGGAGGTATGACGAAGATAGAAAGAAATGGGTGGTGAACAATAGGAATAATTGGGTGCCTTCTAAAAATAATGCTCATTATATGAATCTTTCTCATATTGCATTCAAACTTTATGATGAAAAAGTATGGTTCGATAACAATCTGCGCATTCCAGTAAGTACAACATTCAAAGGTTATTCTCCTGAACGCAGAGATAATCAGAAGTATGATGTTAAATGTGAAAAAATAGATTGGAAACCATATAACAAGAATGAGGAAAGTAAAACTTGGTTTAAAGAAAATAGAAAACCAATCTTGCATAAATGGACAAGTAAGTTAGAGCAAATTCTTGATTACTCAGATAATAACAATACTTTATATGTACAAGCTGAGCATACTGCACAGGTGGCAAGAAGCATAATTAAAGAAAAGACAGATGAGTTCAAGAAAGGCGAGATTAATATCATGGCATGTTCTACAACCATGGAAATGGGTGTTGACCTTGGTGACTTGGAATTGGTGCTTATGAATAATGTGCCACCGCATCCAGCTAACTATAAACAGCGTGCTGGTCGTGCTGGTCGTGGTGACCAGAACAAGAGCGCATCAGTGACAATCTGCGGATGTGATGCTTCTGGCAATGCGTTGATGCATGATCCGCTTAAAAATCTTATATGTGCTCCTATAGAACCTCCAAAAGTTGATCTAACAAGCCCTCAGCTTATTCAGCGACATATTAATAGTTATCTGCTTCGTAAATATTTTAATGAGAATGGAATTAGATTTAATCCAGGTATGGATGCTGAAAATGATAATGGGTATAAATTGTTTAAGTTCTTTACAGAAGGATATGAAGATATTGCATGGGATTCAACATATGAAACACGTATTGTTAAAAAAGACATTAGTACTATAATATTACCCATTAATTATGAATCAATTATAAAAAGCCAACCAAATTCTGCATATAATGAATTTATATCTAAATTAGATGGATATGCTACAGATCCATCTGTTATTGCAGATGTTGAATCATTGGTGAAAGATACTTTCAAAGTTGAGGCTGATGCAGTGGCGTTAATACTAAATACAAAATATACAATTGAAAAAATCGCTAAGGATTTGGATGAGGAACTGAAGTCTATCCAAAACCTATGGGAATCCGCAGGAATCGATACATCTTCCCCAAATGATCCAAAGACAAATCCATGGAAACGATTGAATTATAGTTTTACATCTATTCTTAGCAAGAATTTGTTGTCGTACCTTTCCACTCATCAGTTTACACCGAATGCCAATATGCCTGTTGGCATCGTTGAGATGGTTATAGACGACAATGAACGTCATTCAACGGAGAATCCTTCTAGAGATATGAGAACGGCTCTTTCAGAGTACGCTCCTGGTAAAATGGTGTTTATAAATGGCGTCACTTATCTTATGGGAGGTGTGAAATGGAATTATTCGCAAAAAAATCAGAAACTGAGAATATGTTCTAATGGGCACACATGGTTGGGAGAAACGGAAAATTGTCCTAAATGCAAAAAATCAGCAATAGATATTGATGGTTTTGGTGAATATATGGATGTAATGATCCCAACTGGTTTCTATCCTTACAAAGATACTTCTCGCATTACCCAGAAGGATGCGATAAGTTTGGTGTTGGATACTGCGCTTATTGGTGTGGGCAATTGGAAAAGCAATCCGGATGACCAACGTTTGTATATGATTCGTACAAATGAAGATAATACAAATTCGCAGATACTCTATTATAACAAGGGTTTGGGTCGAGGATATTATGTATGTAAAGAATGTGGATATGCAGTTCCAGTGCATCAAAATGCAAGTGGTAATGAAGATATACAAAAAAAACTATATCCTATAGAGAAAGGTAAAGAAAAATACCATAACTATCGTGGCAGGAAATGTAAATGTGATGATAGTGATACTGTACTTAAAAATGTTGTGTTTGGTGGTGCTATGCAAACAGACTATTGCGAGATAGCTTTGTTTGATAATGCTACTCAACGTATGCAATATTCGGAAACTAATAATCATGTGGCATATACATTGGGTTTGATATTGTGTAGAGAGTTTGCAAAAAGAAAGAACTGTGATGGTAGCGAATTTGATTTCATTGTACGTAGACAAGATGGAAATTTGTCAATCTGCATATTCGACACAGCGAAAGGTGGAGTAGGTTATTCCAAGTCAATAAACGGACATGTTATCGACGAGTTGTTTGATAGAATTCGTGAAATGTTGAAAGATTGTACTTCAGCAGACAAGATACTTGATCGTACGACAATGAGAAAATATGCTGACTTTATTAATGTTAAGGCAACATATGAATGGTTGGATAGTGAATATAAATTCCGTAAAAATGTTCCTAAAGAAATAAAGAACCAACTGCCGAATGCAAGAGTTTCATGCTACAGCGAAGTTGAATATGCTATAAAGAATATTCAAGCAGGAGAGCAATGTGCATTATTCTTTAATGGAAAGGAAATTAACAAATGGAACTACAATGAGCGTGATGTGAATTGGTTAAGTAATAGAAGTTATTTGAATAATAATTGTCCACAACAAAAAACATTTGCGGTGTATAATATGCCAGTTATGATTGCTTCTTCTGATGAAGAGAAAATGGGAAGATCAATCAGAACCGGTGAATGGAAAAAAATAGATAATCCATTGGGTAATTTGTTCCCACTCGCACAGATAGGTAGTACATTGTATTTTACTGATAAAAAAGAATATTCAGCATTGAATGGGGTTTGGGCATCGGGATATGTATATTCTGTAGACTATGAACCCATTGATTTTAATGATTTGAATGTTGTTAAGGTTGGCGATGATCATTATACGTTTCAAGAAGATAGAAATCAACGCAAATCTGATAGTTTGTTTGATGAATTATATGAAAATTCAAATAGACTGCGAGATTTTATTACAGCATGTAATGGACATAAACTTTCATTTACTTATCATGAAGAGTATTTGCGAACACATCTTGGCATGACAATCACTTTGCAATTCATACGAGAATTTGCAAAAAAGGCGGAATCTCAAATTGAATTGATTAAGATTGTTGGCGAAGAATATGATGATTCAAGATTATATAATGATTGGAATTATGATGTGTATGAACGACCTAATAAGTTGTATATAAATTGTTTGAATCACGATAAAAGAGACGATTATGTTATAGGTGTGTTCTTGGAACCAATGTTGAATAATGAAGAATTTGAAGAATATGAAGTTGAATCTGTACAAGAAGGAAGATTGCCTCATTGGAGAGCTCTTATTGTTAAAGATGAAACAACAGGTGCTGTTATAAATATTCTTCCTAACGGAGGTTTTGCCAATGGATGGGAATTTGATAATAGAGAATTTAAGCAAGGTGGATGGTTCCCTTCAAATTGTGACATTGATACAGCTATACCAATTAAGATTAGTGATTCAAATGGATTGCTGTATGATATTAAAGTTGGAGAATTGAAATAATAATCATAAAACTGCCTGAAAGAATCGGGCAGTTTTTTATTTTTAGTGTAACGTTTTTATACAATGATAGTATATAAAAGTAAAGATTTTATGATGTTGGTTTATAATCCTAAAGCATAATAAATGGGAAATTTTACGATAGAATTGTATAAAATTTAAGATATGAAGAAAAAGATAAAAGGAATTTATCTCATTGAACGTATTGAAATGCAACAAGGAGAAACTCGAAAGTACTATGTGGGTCAATCGGTAGATATATTTGCTAGATTGAATCAACATTGTTCAGAAAATAATAATGGAATAGATGAAGCTATAAGTTCATTCGGTTTTGAAAAATTTTCTTTTAGAATACTTGAAAAGGTCAAGTATGTAAAAGAATTGAATGATTGTGAGTTGAAATGGATAAACTATTATAGAAATCAGTATGGAGATAGTCAAATGTATAACATATCTCAGACTACAAATCCGTGCAAGCAATTTGATATATCTGTTAAGAATGAAATAAAAAGTCTTTTTGTTGAAGATATTGGTAGAAGTATTTATGCAATTGCTGAGTTTTATGATATATCGTACAAAGATGTAATAAAAATACGTAAGCCATTGCTATCTAAACAAGGATTGAAGTGGATAAGTGGTAAAATTATTAATAAAAATTCGGGCATAGAACCTGATAATTGGAGAGGAGGTCGAATAACAAAGAAGACTGCAAATAAAATAGATTCTATACTGCTTGATTCAAATAATTCGGTAAAAGACATTGACTTTGTTTCTAGTTCAGATTTGGATGTATACCTTAAATCAAAAGGTAAATATGATTATGCACTTCCAATAGAAGTTGGTAATTAAATATTAAAAAAATGAAATCAAAAATGCAAATATCAATTTTGCGGAACAAAAGAAACAATTATCCCTATGTCATAATACGAAATCAAATTTAACAAACGGAATAGATAGTCCGAACTTGCGTGCAGTGTAAAACAAAATAGGCATTTCTCATTGAGATTCTCTTTGAGAAATGCCTATCATAATTGAGTATAAACTTCCGCCTATTCCATCATAATAATGTAATTTACTTCATTATCATCTCGGCAGGCATTGATGTCCAGACCAACTCGATCGGCGATAAACTCGTGATCGTGTTCGCGCACCCAACCGTAGTATTTGTCATTGATATATTCGTTATAGGTTTCTTTCAGATCGTCTTCGTTATAGCAGTATTCTGCATCAAAGTCAGATAGAAAGTCGTTTTCGTCAAGGTCTTCTTCATCTTCTAACAGTTTTACAAGCTCTTCAAACGAAACTGGAGGGTATTCTCCGTTTTCAATGTCTTTTTGCATAGAATCGTAAAGACTCTCATAAAGGAACTCGTTGTATGCCTCAAACAGCCAATATTCATCTACCATATTGTAGAAAGCCTTTTCAAGCTTTTCGTGAAGCGGCTCCAAAGATGTATCTCCATTTTCAATAAGCTCGACAACATCTTCAGTAGAAATCTCCTTTTCGCCGATTCCCTTAAGCGCATCTAATTCTTTTTCTGAAATCTCAACTTCTATGATTTTGTTGCTGCCATAGCTACATCCGCCGCATCCATAGCCATAGAATGCATCCAATTTTACAGTGATTTTTGTCATGATATTTCCTCCAAGTTAATCTTCTATGATACCATTCTCCGCAGCCATCCTTGCTTCCTCGAATTTTTGTTTCATGGTAGGGTTGCCGTGGGTTAGCTTTTTGATGGTGAGGTTCTCGGTGTCGTTGTTAGCTAGCCTTAGATAGTTCTCTGAACTTAGGAGGTCATCCTTCATCTTCTGGAGCGACTTGATGGTCTTATCTATTTCGTCAATGGCTTTGTAGAACTTATCGCTGGCACGCTGATAATGGTCTCCGAATTTGGTCTTGAAGTCGTTCAGTTTCTTTTCGAAATTGGTGACATCAATGGATTGCTGCTTGGCGAGAATGAGCTCTCTCTGATATTCAACGCTCTTCTTCGAAGCCTGTGTCAGCAATGAGATTATAGGCATGAAGAATTGAGGACGCACGACATACATCTTCGGATATTTGTACGACACATCAACGATGCCATTGTTGTAGAAGTCGTTGTCTGGCTCAAGAAGGGAAACGAGGACGGCATATTCGCAGTTTTTATCACGTCTGTCCTTGTCTAGTTTGGCAAGGAAGTCGTCGTTCTTGTGCTTGGTGGCTGTCTCGTCCATCTCGTTCTTCATCTCAAACATGATAGAGATATATTCTATGCCGTCGGCATAGTCGCGGAATATGAAATCGCCTTTGCTGCCAAGGCTGGCGTCGTTGTCCTTGTCGAAATATGCGTTTGGAAACATACTGGTGCGTACGAGGTTGAATTCGTTGCTGCAATGAGCCTCAAGAGATTCTCCGATCATCTTGGTCGAAAGCTTTGCCTTCAAGTCCTTGTAATAATTAACCTGCTCTTGCTTTTGCTTGAGCTGGCGTTCGTAGTCCTCTTTGATGTTGGCTTCACGAATCGTAGCTTCTTTCTTGTTTACGTCAATCTGACTGCGCAACTCGATAAGAGAATTTTCCTTTGCCTGTATGATGTCCTTGGCTTTGTTCTGTTCTTCTAAAACGGCTACGCGGATTTTGTTTTCGTTTTGTTCTATTTCAGACTTAAGTCTTGCGATTTCTTCGTTCATTTTAGAACGCTCTGCGTCAAGTTCAAGCTGTTTGGTTTGGTTGAAGCTGTTTATTTTAGTCTGAAGCATAGCGATCTCGCTGTCTTTCTTTGATATTTCTATCTCTTTGGAATTCAGCTTGCCCTGAAACTCCTGGCTTAACTTCAAAGCCTCGGCTTCTTGTTTGGTCGCATTCTGTTTTTGAATTTCTTCAAGACGAGACTTTATCTCCGCCTCAAATTCTTGTGTCTTTACCTGACTTACAATAGAAGCATAATCAGCTTCATCTACTGAAAAAACACTACCGCATTGTGGACATTTTAACTCTTTCATACGCATATATTATTAAATGTTAAACTTGCAATTATCTTGTCTTGTAATTAAAATACTTATGATGATAAAAAATGTTACAGTGAATTGTAAAATATTTTGATGTAATGGATTTTTAATAGTTGTCAAATGTAAAAAATAACGGAATTATCCCTTTTTGACTTGTAACAAAAATATAAAACAGTAGTATATTACTTACAAAAACATAACATGTGAAATAATTATAAATAAAAAATTTATATGAAGAAAAATATTATCAAAATAAGTGAACAAGAATTGCAAAATATAGTAAAAGAGAGTGTTAAAAAGATTTTGCACGAAAATTATCAGATGAATTCTGTGGATGAACTTATGGAGTTTATGTGGTTGCGCCCCAAAATGACACATTTAAATGTAGACATATTTGTTGATGATGGGCAGTCTTATATTAGACATAAACATGAGTTGCTATTATTCGTTAGAAATGGTTACGATAAACATGTTAATGAATTTATTCCATTTTCAGTATCTCAAAACCCTATTGTGCTTGATGATGTAATGGACTTTAATATATCATATGATGATATTTTTTGTGTTCAAGATTTTATTTTAGCAAATCTTAATTCTTTACAATCTCTTGCAAATAGAAATATTAGTCAGTTTTCATTTATTCAATCTATTCGCATTCCTTCTTATGCCTTGTGCGAAAGAAAAGAAATGTTGAATGAAATGTCAACATTGAGAAAAGAAGATACTAATCTTCCTGTTGATGTATGGGTAGATGAAGGTGCTACGTTTCAAGGACACGCACCGAGATTAAAGTTTAGAGCAAGTCAAGAACAAAGAACAACTAGAGAATTTTCGTCAATGTTGTTAACTAACCCTCCAAAAATTGAGAATATGCCCAAAAACTCTCCTTTGAGAAAAAAGGATATTGAGAAACTGGAGAGTTTTGTTATTAACAATTTGGAATTGCTATTAAAGTTAGCAAATGGGGAAATTGATTTTACTACAGAGTTTTTGCCAAATGTGAAATATTAAAAGAACCCACATGCGGCAACATGTGGGCAGAACCTTTGATGTTTAATCTGTGAGTGTGTGTAATAGGTTTAAATTAAACCCATTCTTAGCATTAAATCAAGAACATCTGATATCCACTTTTCAGTGAACATTGTTCCGATTGCCTTTTTTATTGGCGTTTAATTTGATGACACACTCACTTAATAATAAAATAACATTCATAAAAGAATCACTTTTTTAAGTGGGAAAAATTCCCTTATTTTATTTCTGCAAATATAAGGGAAAATATTTTATAACAATGAATAAAAAACAATACAAAAAGGGATAATTCCGAAAAATAATATTCATTGAATATATACTCCTTAATTTTTGTTACAGGGTTAATGGAAGTCGCCAAGTCACCGAGTCACCAAGACACCAAGACACCAAGGCTTTAAAAAAATCTGTAACATTTTTTCTTTCCTTAAGTATAAAGATATGAGCAACGAATATTTGCCAATAGTTCGTGGCTTACATCAAAAACTTAAACCATGAAAGAAAAGAAAATCCCAACAAGAGAGCAATTGAAAGAGTATCGTCAGCTTATAAGCAGTCTTGACGATTGCGGTAAAAACCTTCCTGAATTGATTGACAAGATCGACGCGTTTTCGGAAGAGTTTGACGTTTTTACTAAGGAATATGTCGAAGACGGCAAGTGCGGCGTGAAAGATGCTGCCGGCGATATCCTTGTGCCGGCGCTGTTCGACCATGTCGGTTGCTTCTTCGTTGACTGGGCTCGCGATCGAGCAGTGCCTGTGACAAAATCTGGTAAGATGGCACTCGCGGCTCATGACGGCAAAGGCACGCTACTGACCGACTTCGCATACGACGACATAGTTTTCAATGACTATTACTATCTTTACAAAGACGGTAAGAAAGGCATTGCTACACCTCAAGGACGCATTGTGATACCGGCAGTGATGGATAAGGTTGATATTCCTGTAAAAGATATAGTTACATTTATGAAGAATAGAAAACAAGGATTCGCTGTAATAAGCAAAGGACTTATATTCGGACCTGAATTCGACGGCTGTGACCTCAGCGAATATAGCGTTGAATATATAACATTGAACTTTGAGTTGAAGTTTTGATTTTTTAGGGAATGTAACAAATGTTGGTTTTGGAAGTAAAAGCTTAAATCAATTCAACAACAAAATCCCTATGTTGAAGACACCGAGACGCCAAGTCGCCGAGTCACCGAGACACCGAGACGCCAAGGGTTTAATATTTAAAAAAAGTGAAAGAAGGGTGTTGCATTTTGTATGGTTTATGAGTATATTTGTTGGAATGAAATATTTGTAGATATGGATAAAATGTTAGAAAAATTAAAAGAACAGGAAGCAATGATTATCAAAGAAGATAAACAATATTTGCAGGAAGGAAAAATAAAGTTATCTCCGAAAATTGACATTGAAAATAAATTGCGCAATGGTTATATTACGGCTGATGACTATAGGAAAACGCATCAGGTTTGATATAAAATCTCTGTAACATTTTTTTCTATTTTTGGGTATATATAACGTGGACAAAGTCTGTTGTCCGTTGTCCGTTGTCTGTTGACCTTAAACTGCTATGGAAAGACTGACCCTTGCTGAACGCAGGAAAATATTCGAAGGTCCGCTCGCTATGGAACTCGGAGAATATGGCGCTGATCCAGATGATTATGAGATTAAGATACCGAAGGGAGTTTTGGAAAACATTTATAAATAACCGTTATGCCTCAGACAGAAATATTTTATCACGGAACATGTCGCCTCTTTGATAAGTTTTCGCTTTCTTTCTTGGGAGAAGGCGAGGGCAAGTCGAAGTTCGGGCATGGCATCTATATCACTTCGAGTTATAAGACCGCCGCACTCTATGCCTCAAAGGCGGCAAAAGCCAATGGCAAGGATTGCTACTATGTCTATACTGTTGAAGTTCCGATGCTTACAGCGAATAATCACATATTTTCTTGTAAAACTGTTAATGCGGATGTGATATCGCGTGTCGAGCAGAAAATTGGAGCGAGCATCCCTGATGAGGTGAAAGGCGCAGGAAAATACTTTCGTAAGTATCTTGGCAACTTGCTGACCGGACAGAAGGGAACCGTCAAGAAGATGATGAGCTGTAACCGACGAATACTTCAGCAAGAACATTATGGGACGCCTGCTTATGGAGTTGCGAGAAAATGGTAAACTGGAATATGAAGAGTTTGAAGTATGAAGGACTGGATGACTTGGGATGAAGGATGGGATTGGGTTATTGAATCTTTGCGAAAAATACATGGGAGAAGAAAATGATTTTTATACCGACGCTTTGGGGATAAAAATATTAAAGTTCTACGGAATTATACCGTTTTTTTCTTTCTGTTGTAACAAAAAATAGGGAAGATGGTATAGTATTAATGAAAGATTACATAACATACGGTAAAATTAAAATTTATATAACTATGAATACAACAGAAAAAATCAAAAACTTTGAATTTGCGAATAAGGCGGTTTTTAATGATGCTCTCAACGAGATGAAACATGCTCGCAAGAAGTCACATTGGATGTGGTGCGTCTTCCCTCAGGTCTTTGGCTTTGGAAAGAACGAAAAATCGTATGAGTATGCGCTATGCAGTTTCGATGAAGCGAAGGCTTTTCTCTCTCATCCGGTGTTAGGCAACAATCTTCGAGAGATCTGCGCCGCGCTGATGAATCTGAATGGAACCAATGCGACTCGTATATTTGGAGAGGATTACAAGAAACTGCGTTCGTCTATGACGCTTTTCAATGCCATACAGCCTGACGATATCTTCCAGCAGGTGATTGACAAGTATTTCAAAGGCGAGGGCGACAAACTCACGCTTTGCCGAATGAGTCTTGAAAGCCGTGTGAAGAACGCCTTGGATTACATCGGCATTGATGCAAAGGATTTCAATATCGTTCCAAGTATGTATGACAGACCTCGTGGCGAGGCGATGCATCGTTTCAGCCATATTTATCGCGTGATGATCGGGACTGCGCTGATAGCTCATAAGATAGGTGAAGCTCGTCTGGGTCTCCTCGCTTTTATTGCTGCTTTCATTCATGACCTTTCTCGCAATAATGATGGTAATGACCCTCAGCACGGTCGCAGAGCGGCGGAAACGAAGTTGCCAAAACTGACACATATACTCTCGAAATACAATGTCACTAAAGAGGAGTATGGTATGGTCGCTGATGCTGCAACTTATCATTGCGAACGCATTGACAAGCAGATGTCTGACGAAGGCTACAAGGTGTGCAAGATACTTTCTGACGCAGATGCGCTGGACCGCTGCCGCTTTAGACATCAAGGTCGCCTTAATAGAGATTATCTGTATTTCCCTGAAAGTCATAAATGTATAGCTCCGATTGAATTTGTTTTCAAAGAGAGCGTGCGACATGGTAAGATAAACAATGAGATTCCATTTGCGGAGTTTCTTAAAGTCACGGAGTTTTAAGGATAAACTCTAAAAATATCCCAAAAATCGTGATGATAATCCATGGGAATTTATAACTTTGTGAAACCAATATTAAAAATCGTAAACCTAAAAAAATGTTATGGAAGATGCTATACAAGTAAACTCAGCTGAGGAATTTTTTGATATCATGGATGGCGTTACTGCAAAACGCGAGTCTTGTCTAGAGATTTTGGAACGCAAGAATTCAGAAACTCAGGGTTGAAAAAATCATGTCAAAAAACAATAATTCATTCATACGTTATAAGGCGCTGGACAGATGCTTCCGCGATAACCTCCATCGTTATTTCATTGAGGATCTGATAGGTGAATGCGAGAAGGAGTTCGAGTCGTTGGGCATCGCTGCCAAGGTGAGCCGCAGACAGATTTTCGAAGACATCCGTTTTATGGAGAGTGAAGAGGGATGGGGCGTCAAGCTGAATCGTCTGAAGGATGGAAAGAGAATCTACTACCGTTATGAAAAAGGCTGTTCCAAAAGCAATGTTTCGCTTACGGAGATGGAGGCGAAGCACTTGCGGAATACTATAAGCACACTGGAACGTTTTTGTACGCTGCCTGGTTATGAATGGGTTAATGATGTCATTGTCAATTTGGAGTATAGGCTGGGCTTGAAAGGAAATGGCGATGATATCATCTCTTTTGAGAAAAAAGGCAAAGGCGTGACCAGATTGCCCGTCATACTGGATGCCATATTGAATCATAAGGTTTTGAGAATGAGGATGGATTGGGGTTGTAAGAGGGGTGGTGTCTCCTTGCATCCTTATTTCGTGAAGCAATCGAGCGGAAGATTGTTCGTTATAGGTTTTAATCCTAGAAAAGGCGCAGTGGCGATGTATGATATGGATTGGATTACAAAACTGAAAAAGGTCGATGACATGGAGTTTGTTCCCCAAAACAACACTATCGACTTTACTCATGCATATGATGATATTTTAGGTGTGACTCATCCCGATAAGAAAGTTAAGAAGGAACATATCATATTGCAGTTCAGTGAGAGTTGGTTTCGGAATATATACAATAACCCGATTCACCATAGTCAGAAGATTGTCAATAAAAAACTATGCCGTATCAGCCTTGATCTGGTGCCGAACCAGGAACTGATTTCCCAGCTGCTTTATTATGGGGCAGATGTTGAAGTGAGATCACCGGAGTCGTTGAAAAGAATGTTGATGAAGGAACTGCTTAGAATTGCGGCTAAATATAAAAAGTACTCGGAATTCGAGACTCTGAATGTCAGACATATGTGCTCGGCTAAATCTGAAGCGACTCGTCGTGAGAAGGCGTATAAGCAGATAAATGAATTTGATTTCAGATTGAAACATGGAAGCGTTACTTATGATAATCCTATATCGTTGTTTATAGAAAAGCGTAAGTCAAAAATAGCAAGTATGCATAATTATTCTATTGACGAGATAGTCGGATATGTCAGAAATTATTTCTTGCTTGGAAATGGTGTTCGGAAGGTCGATTCAGATGGAAAAGAGCAGATAATGGTGAGATTTCCTGATGTTAAAAGCAATTGTAAACTTGTGAAAAAGGCGCTGGATATTTGCGGATGTAGTTTGGTTGATGAAAAATCAAATGGTATTATAGATGGCACGAAATGGATGACATTGTATTTTGAACCGCAGATGGATACGAACTTAGAACTTTAAACCTTAAACTAATTTAAAAAAAATGAACAAGTTAGATTATATCAAAGAACGTCTGAACGAAGCAAGGTTACGCGATGATTTGTCAAAAGTGGTGACTGATGTTGATGCTCTCATTCCGCAGAGCGAGACGGAGTTTGACGAGATTCAGAAGTTCGGTCTTTATCCTGCCGAGCGCTGCCAGCCTTTTGTCACAAGGCAGGGTACGCCTTTCTATCAGCTTGATAATATGGCGATGGTTCCAAATGGCGACACCGCCAACTATCTGAAATACGGCGATTATGAGTTTCGTCAGCTGGAGATTCTGTATAATATGCCTCGCATGGACAGTGCGGAGGCTCACTTCTGGCTTAAGGACAATCTGTTTCAGAAGTGCCGCGTGGATGCTCGCAAAAAGACAGAATACAAGGCCAAGTTCCGTGGCATGGAGCGTGCCGACTGGAAAGAGATTCAGGTGGAGTGGATGAAATATTGTCTCATGCTCAAATACCGATGCAACGCCTTGTTCCGTAAAGACCTTTATGCCTGCAGCGGCAGACTTCCTGTCGAAGACGCTACTAAGACTAGGTATGCTTCGAATCTTTTCTGGGGAGCGGCGCTTGTGGAACAGGATGGCGAGAAGTTCTATTTCGGATGCAATGTCCTTGGAAAACTGCTGGCGCAACTGCGTGCGAACAACGGAAAACTCGATTACAAACTCCCTGAGGATTTGCATGTTTTTGGGGAAAAGATAATATAAAACTTTGAACTAAGGCTTGTATGTTTTTGAAGTATATTTACTTTGTGAAGTTATTACAAAAATATAAATGTAAATGCAAGAACTAAAATGGCAAAAAGCGAAACATTAAGATTAGAAGAGTTATCACAAGCTATACACGACAGTTTTTCTAATTTAACATTAGAATTTGTGGAAAAAAATCAAGCAACAAATAGAGCATATCCTGTTGATTTATACTTTACAGAAGTTAAATATATTGATAATAATAGGTTTGTTCTAAAAGGCAAACTTGCCGTAGCAAGTAAACCATTTGGCATTGGTACAATCGAATATAATTTCAACACACAAGAATTTTTTAGAGTTTCTTATTCTGATAAGACAACAAAAAGTAGACGTTTACACAAATTGATTGTTCATAATGAGGATATATATATAAACTTACTAACATTTATTAGTAATTATTACCCTCAATAGAATATTGATGTTAATGTGAACGGACCTAAAAAATAATATGAAAACAATTGAAGAATATGCAAAAATCGGTGAGCATCACGATGTTATGGATGCTCTGCTGTTATTGACGAAAGCTTATGTCAGTCAATGCGGTATAAGTCTAGGAAATAGAACTGTGATATATTGCGCGGCAGAGGCGTGGCAGGAGAGATTGGCGTGGTTGGATTTTCCGCTTTCTGAAATGGCGAGGAAGGAACCGTTTGTAAACTTGATGCCTTTGATTACCAGCGAATATGATTCTGAAATATATGATAAATATGACATTGCAGGCATGGACAAGGACGAACTCCTGAGTGCTTGTGATATGATTGTCAGAGATAAGGAATTTGATGAGGTAACTAATGAGGTGTTGTGCTGGGGTTTGTTGAAGACTGTTGAAGAAGAGAGGAGACTTGAAGTGGAGATAGAAACGGTAGCATCGGATGGCATGCTTCTCAAAGGAATCTTGACACAGCAAAATATAGGATGTACTAGCGTGTGGATGGAAAGTCCTTATGATGATGTCATATTGTCAAAAAATGAACTGCTGCGAGATGCTAGAGAAATGATGTCCCAAGGCTATGATGATTATCAACGGTTGCGTGGTATGGAAACGGAAGTCAAAGTATTGTATCCTAAATATCAAGAGGAACTTGCTAATGCGGAAAGTTCCTTTAAAAAATGGAATGTATTTGATAAGGTTTATAAAGAATTGATTGGGAATACCGCTATCATTTTTCCAGAGAAGTTATTCCAAAAGTGGTTCGGACTTGAATTTTTTGATATACTAGCAGATGGTTAAATATAATTTTGAATGAATCGCGAAACTGTAACATCCGGAAGAATGGAAGAAAGTGATATCCCAGATATCAGCGAATTTGTATCTGGGATTTCTTATGCTAATGATGAACTTATAGAAAATGAGTCTCTCTGGCTGTCGAAACTAAAGTTTTAAACCAAAATCCTGTAACAAAATAAATCAATGTCGGTATATAACCATAGATAATGAATTTTTAACAATTAAATCTAGATGTTATGAGTAAGACAACTGTTCCTACAAGTTGGCGCAACTGCGCAACATGCCGTCATTGGACTGGCAATGCTATCCCTAATGCTTTCTGTTCTTATGTAGAAGTAGATACACATGAAACAGGTAAATGCATGGGAGGTGGTTACTATATGTGTAATATGTATCCTCTTCAATCTTGTAACAAACATGAAGCCAGATGGTAGTGGGTTATGAATTACGAATTGATTGAATCTTACGCAAAAAGGGCAGAGAACCATGACGTTATGGATGCCCTTGTATTACTTACAAAAGCTTACATCGACCAGTGTGGCATCAGTCTGGGTTATAGGACGGTGATATATTGTGCAGCAGAACAATGGCTTGAACGGCTCGCTTGGCTCGACTTGCCGCTTTCCGAAATGGCGAGAAAAGAGGCTCTGGTGACAGTGATGCCTTACATTACAAGCGATTATGATCCAGAGGAGTACGACGATTACGACATTGCAGGCATGAGTGAAGAAGAACTTATGGATGCATGTGAGGAAATGATACAAGACGGTGAATACGATGAACTTACAATCGAATTGTTGTGCTGGGGTATACTTAAATCTGTTAATGAAGAATTGATAATCTATAAGGAGATTGAAACCGTCGCTCCTGATGGAACGCTCCTTAAAGGTGTACTCATAGATCAGTCGCGCGCATGGACGAGCATTAGAATGGAATCTCCTTATGAAGTATCTTTTTGTAAATCAGAACTGATACGCGATGCAGAAGCGTTTATGATTCAAGGTTATGAAGATTATAAACGACTTAAGGAAATGGAATCAGAAATACGTGCTTTATATCCTAAATATCAAGAAGAACTGAGTAAGTTGGATGACGAGAACAATTGGAAAAAACGGAGAATTTTCAAAATGGTATATGCTGAAATACTTGGAGATACTGTCATTTGTTCCCCAGAAAAGTTGTTCAATAATTTGTTCGGACTTGAATTTTTTGAAAGAGCGTCTTGGTAATGGAATTATTATGGTAGAGACGTCACCCCTGTGGCGTCTTAAAAAAATGTAGAGACGCGAAGAATGTTGGGAATGGGTTGCTCACAACTCATAGCTCACTGCTCATTGCAAATTTTCAATTTTCAACTCCCAATGCGTTAGGGATTGAAGCGGCATCCTTTTGGAGCGAAGTGATAACGGAGCGAGAAAAGATAGAGCGGAAAGCCCGACGGCTTTGCCGGAACGCCCAATGAAAGACTAAAGATTTTTTAAGTAAACCAAAATCCTGTAACATTTTTCTTTCCATTAAGTATAAAGTAATGAACTCACGGCAAAGTCTGTTGACTATTGTCCGTTGACTTAAAAAATAAAATATGGAAAGAAAACCTCGTAAAAGTGGAATGAGAAGAGAATTAGATCAGGCTATAGATATGACAATGTTGAAAGATAAAGATGTCATGTCGATGGCGGCATGTCTCAACAGAATCAGAATAAATGTCCATGGTGTTGGGATAAACGACATAGTGCTTGAAGAACTGAAAAGCGATTTCGAGTATGTAGGTGATAAAATGGGAGTATGCGTGGAAGAGGCGGCCATATTGTCTTGCATCATAGAAAAAGGTTCCGGTTCCGTTCGTGTCAGGATGAGGACATCGCTGAATTCATGGGTCTTACAAACATTGAATTCATAGGTCAGCGTCATCATTTGGATTCGCTGGTGAAGAAAAGAATCATCAAGATCACCTCGCGACGTATGGATGAGTCTTATGTGCTTCAGCGGGATGCGTATAACGCAATAAGAGAAGACAAGGAGTTTGTCCTGAAAAATTTTGCTGGATTCAGTACTGACGAGATGTTTTCCCAAATGCGCAAGTTGTTCAAAGCGTTTCGTGATGAAGACATCAACGCCGAGATGCTTTCCGATGACTTGAAGTCGCTCGTCGAACTTAATCCTCAAAATGTCTTCTGCAAGAAGGTGGAAGCGTATGACATCAAAAAGTTGCCTGATTCGGAACAGCGCGTGTTCTATTATCTCTGTCATCGTTATGTTAGCTTCGGAGAAAGTGATGTGAACTTAGGTGATATAAACGACTTTATTTCTGATAAAGAGGACGGACAGAAGTTTTTCAGACATTTCCAGTCTGGCAAGACGAAAGCGCAGGTTAAGGGACTTATAACTTTCGGCGGCGATGATGCTTTTATGGATAAAGGTCAGGCAAGTCTGTCGGAAAAGGTGACTAAAGAATTCTTTACGGAGCTGGATCTCTTCTGCGAACAGCGTGTGGAAGGTCATCCTGATCTTATGAGCTGTGATAAGATTATTGCTAAGGAATTGTTTTACAATGCTTCGGAACAGGAACAGGTGAGTCGTCTGGAAGGTCTTCTCGAAAACGAACATTTCAAAGGCATACAGAATCGTCTTGAAGAGATGGGGATGCGCAAGGGTTTCAATATCATATTCTACGGTGGTCCTGGCACGGGCAAGACGGAAACGGCGATGCAACTGGCGAAGAAGACAGGTCGTGACATTTTCTATGTCGATATGAGTCGACTGAAAAGCAAGTGGGTGGGTGATTCTGAGAAGATTGTCAAAGGACTTTTCAATACTTATAAGGGTATGTGTAAGAGCAAGAGCATTAAACCGATACTCTTCTTCAATGAGGCTGATGCCATCTTCGGCAAGAGGATGGAGAACGTGGAATCTTCGGCATCGCAGATGCTCAACTCATTGCAGAACATCATACTTCAGGAGATGGAGATTATTGAAGGCATCATGATTTGCACGACCAACCTCCACGGTAACCTTGACCCTGCGTTTGAGCGTCGTTTTCTCTATAAGGTGGAGTTTAAGAATCCTGGTGACGAGGTAAGAAGCAAGATCTGGAAGTCGATGATGAAAGACTTGGAAGATGAGCAGTGTGACGTACTTGCGCAGAGATATGCTTTCAGCGGCGGACAGATAGAGAACGTCGTGAGGAAAAGCACCGTCGACTATATCCTCAGCGGCGACAAGACCTCGCTCGAAACGATATGCAAGTTCTGCGACGAAGAGATGTTCAAGTCGAAAGTAAATAAGATAGGGTTTTGAGAGATTTCATCTCACCCTTCCTCCGCCACCACCGCGAAAAACTCCAGTCTTTCATCCTCGCTGGCGTTGATGAGGCTGTGTGAGTGTCCTTTAGGGCAGTAGTGGCAGTCACCTGCTGTGAGGCGTTCCTCGCCGTTGTCATAGAGACAACGTGCTACGCCTGAAGTTATGAGGATGATCTCGCAGTTGGTCTCGTGCTGGTGATATCCAATGGAACATCCTACGTCAAGATGTCCTATCATGATCCTGTTCTGTCCGTCAAAAAATATCTTCGCTGTGGTGTCGCCGTTGCCGCCCTTGAACTGCGACATGACGCTCTGCTCTATGTTCTTGAAATCGATAATCATGGTTTTATTTTTTTCTACAAAAATAGAAATAATTAGGAATTAGGAATGAATTTTTTAAGACTAAGGTTATTGAATTAAGTCAGTTGTACTTTGGTTCTTGGTTCAAAATCCTTAGTCATTAGTTCAAAATTTACATTTTTTTCTTAAGGGGATTTCTATAAATTGCTTTGCAAATGATTTATGAATTTTTCTTTGAGAAGATTTTTGTTTTTCATGAAAGAACATAGCGAGCTATGTGATTGAAAGAAAGGCGAAAAGATTCCAAGAAAAAACATAAAGCATGCAAAAGTTTTAATCGTTACTGTCAAAAATTATTTAAACGGGGAATTTATAGAAGTCCCCTTAATAATTTTTAAGAAAAAACTTCTTGACTTTTAATGAGTTTGGGTGTAATTTTGCAGTGAAATTTTAAAAACCGAAAGTTATGGCACGTCCTATTAAAGAAACTCCGATATTGTACGGAGAAGATGCTCGTAGATTTGAGGAGCGCATGAATGAAAAACGTTATGAAGATCCTGAAAAGAAGGCTAGACGTATCAAGAATTATGAAATGATAATGAAGATTTTTAAGGGGTAAATCTTTATGATGAATTTTCGAAATGCTGATTTTGGTGCTTATGAAGTGCGAAAATTAGAACTTGATGAGAGAGTAAAGTCGTTCAATTGCGGCGATGCTGATTTGAACGACTTTATCTTGAATCAATCTGATCTGTATAGAAAAGAATTGTTAGCAGTAACTTATATTTTCGAGCATAAAGAATCCAAGAAAGTTATTGGTTGTTTTAGTTTGGCTAACGATAGGGTTTCATTGACTGATTTCAATGATAAAACAGAGTTTAATCGTTTCAGACGTAATCGTTTTGGGAACGAGAAACGTATCAGAAGTTATCCTGCCGTTAAGATATGCCGATTGGGCGTTGATGAGGATTTTCATGGAAATGGAATAGGTTCCATACTACTAGATTTCATCAAATCGTATTTCCTTGTTGATAATAAGACAGGATGCCGTTTCATAACCGTTGATGCTTATTCTGCAGCATTGCCGTTTTATGAAACCAACGATTTTCAATATCTTAGAAAAGAAGAATCTGATAATATAACAAGATTGCTTTACTATGATATAAATGATATGGTGGGGTAGAACTTTTTTCCTATCTTTGCACTCGATTTTTAAGACGCAATGTCACAAAGACGCAAAGACTTAAAGTGCTCTGCGTCTTTGTGATTTTATGTCTCGATTGAGTGTAATGACTAAAGTCTAATGACAAAAGACTAAAGTTATGTCTTTCGTCATTTGTCTTTTGCCTTTAGTCTTAATAAATGCTAATGTGGACAAGGTCTGTTGACTGTTGACTGAAATCATGATTCAAAAGAAATACTACATACAAAATCTTCGTATCGCATCGCCGGTGATATTGTCGTTCGTCGGACAGCAGATGGTGCAGATCATGGACACTATTATGGTGGGTCGCCTCGGTGCGGTGGAACTGTCCGCCGTGTCGCTCTCCAGCGCCATTATCCTTAATATCAGCATGATCGGTCTCGGCATCGCGATGGGACTGACGCCTCTCGTAGGCATCCATCATGCGAGACATGAACGTCAGCAGTCTGGCGTCTTGTTCCAAAACTCAATGCTGCTCAATGGAATGATAAGCGTCTTCCTCATTGGACTTCTCCTTGCCATCAATCCTATGCTGGTCTTCTTCGGTCAGCCGGAGTCGGTGCTTGAAATACTCGATGGTTATTATTACACCGTCACCATTTCACTGATACCTTATCTTTTATTCATGACTTTCAAGCAGTTTCTCGAAGGTCTCGGCAACACTTTCTATTCCATGCTGATAACGATAGGGTGCAATATATTAAACATCTTCCTTAACTTCGGTTTCATCTATGGTTATATGGGATTCCCTGAACTTGGCGTCACCGGCGCAGGTGTTGCTACTCTCATATCCAGAATCATGATGCCTATAGCATTCCTCACCATTGTCTTGATTAAAAAAGAATATCGTCATTATTTCTCATATTTCTCACGTGCAGCTCTGTCGCTTAAGAAACAATGGGAACTTGTGAAGGTAGGTTTCCCTATTGCGACTCAGCTCACTCTTGAACTTTTCTCCCTGACATTCATGACTATCATGATGGGATGGCTAGGAGAGAAGACGCTGGCAGCGAACCAGATCATCCAGACTATGATAGGATTCTCTTTCATGATTGCTAACGGCGTCGCTGCAGCGTCTACGATTCTCGTCTCTCACGACGTTGGTCATAGAAACCTGGTCGCTATTAAGAATCATACTTATTCCGGGCTGCATCTAGGCATCGCAATCATGGTGTTTTTTGCCTTGGTTTATGCCTTTGGCGGCGAATACTTGGCAAGGATTTTCAGCACCGATGAGGAAGTGATTGCAATAGCGGCAAAGTTATTCGTTGTAGCGGCTTTGTTTGAGGTGGCTGACGGAACACAGGTCACTATGCTCGGCGCCTTACGTGGTCTCACCGACGTCAAATTCCCTATGTATTGCGCTGTAGTGTGTTATCTTTTGGTGGAGATACCAGTAGGTTATCTTCTTGGCTTCAAGCTAGGTCTAGGCGCCGAAGGCATCGTTGGCGGTTTCATGGCAGGAATCTCCCTCGCCGCAGTGGCGTTTATTGTGAGATTTAGGAGAATAGTTAGGAATGAGGAATTAGGAATGAGGAATTAGGAATGATTGTAGGGATGCGATTCATTGCGTCCGGTATTGTAGGGATGCGATTCATCGCGTCCGATATTGTAGGGATGCGATTCATCGCGTCCGATATTGTAGAGATGTTTCAATGATTCCTATGAAATAAATGCACATTGAAGCGTCTTGATAAATTAGGAGTTATATAAGATAATCTCGCGTAGTGCCGCACCGCCGTGCGGATTTTCAATTAAGGTGAGTTTTCAATTTTCAATTTGCCTTCTGCGTTAGGGATTGGAGCGGCATCCTTTGCGAGACGCAGCGATAGCGGAGCGAGCAAAGATATAGCGGAAAGCCCGACGGCTTGCCGGAACGCCCAAAAGGATTACAAAAGACTAATGGCTAATGGCAAAAGGAGAAAAAAGGAATGTGTACAGAAAAACAATTCCTAATTCCACATTCCTAATTAAATATCTCATCCGATAAGCTCTAGTTTATCGATATTGGTGTCGTCTTCCATTCTGAGGTTATCGATGATGTATTTCTGTCTCTCAGGTGTGTTCTTGCCTCCCATATAGAACTTCAGCAGTTCCATGATGCTTGAGTCGTGGCGCAAGATGATTGGTTCCAACCTCATGTTAGGACCGATGAAATGACTGAACTCGTCAGGTGAAATTTCACCGAGACCTTTGAATCGTGTAATCTCAGGATTTGTTCCCAAACTCTTGATAGCCTCGATTCTTTCTTCGTCGGTGTAACAATAAATCGTCTTCTTCTTGTTTCTCACGCGGAACAGCGGAGTCTGTAATATATAAAGGTGTCCGTCGCGAACCACGTCAGGGTAGAACTGAAGGAAGAAAGTGAGCAGCAGAAGTCGGATGTGCATGCCGTCGACATCGGCATCGGTTGCGATGACGATATTGTTATATCTCAAGTTTTCTATCGACTCGTCGATGTTGAGAGCTGCTTGCAATAAGTTGAACTCTTCGTTTTCATAAACGACTTTCTTTGTCAGGCCAAGGCAGTTCAATGGCTTACCTCTCAAGCTGAATACGGCTTGTGTCTGAGCGTCGCGGCTCTTTGTGATGCTTCCGGATGCTGAGTCACCCTCAGTGATGAACAAGGTTGTCTCAAGTTTCTTCTCGTGGTTGGTGTTGTAGTGGATACGGCACTCACGTAGTTTCTTGTTGTTGAGACTGACTTTCTTCGCACTTTCCTTGGCGAGTTTCTTGATGTTGGCCATGCCCTTGCGTTCTTTCTCGTTCTGGAGAATCTTACGCATAAGAGCTTCTGCCACTTCAGAGTTGATATGTAAGAACTTGTCGAAATGACGTTTTATGATGTCGGTGATATAAGCTCTGATAGTCACGCCGTCTGGTTCCATGAAGGTTGAGCTGAACTTGGTCTTTGTCTGTCCTTCATATTCTGGGTTCATGACCTTGATGCTTATCGCTGCCACGAAAGAAGAGCGGATGTCGGAAACCTCGTAGTCCTTGTTATAGAACTCTCTGATGGTCTTGGCGATGGCTTCGCGGAACACGTTGAGGTGCGTGCCGCCGAGAGGGTTGTGCTGACCGTTGGCGAAAGAGAAATACTCTTCGTTAGATGTGAGGTTGGAGTGTGTGAAAGCGCATTCGAAGTCACCTTCTTTGATGTGGATGACAGGGTAGGCGCATGTCTCTTCTTTTCCTATCTTGCGGAGCAGCAGGTCGTAGAGACCGTTCTTCGCCTGGAATTTCTGTCCGTTGAGGTATACCGCGAGACCGCTGTTAAGGAAGGCGTAGTTCCAGATCATCTCCTCGACATACTCCATGATGTAATGGTAGTTGCCGAAAAGCTCTCTGTCGGGAGTGAATATCATCTCTGTTCCGTTCTTCTCTTCGCTGTCGAGAATATCTGACTCAGTGACGATATTGCCTTTGGAATATTCAACGTATTTGGTCTTGCCGTCGCGGTACGACTGTGCCTTGAAATGAGATGACATGGCATTCACCGCTTTGGTACCGACGCCGTTGAGACCTACGGATTTCTTGAATACTTTCGAGTCGTATTTGCCGCCGGTGTTCATCTGGCCGACGCAGTCGCGGAGACTGCCTAACGGGATGCCGCGGCCGTAGTCTCGTACACGCACTGTACCGTCGACGATGCTGACTTCAATGCTCTTGCCGAAGCCCATCACGTATTCGTCGATACTGTTGTCGATGATCTCCTTGAGGAGAACGTAGATGCCGTCGTCGTGTGCAGAACCGTCGCCAGCCTTGCCGATGTACATGCCTGGACGAGTCCTGATATGCTCGGCCCACTCTAAGTGCTTGATACTATCCTCGTTGTAATCGACTGACTCGGGAATGTTTACAAAATCCAACTCGTTATTTTCCATATCGCTTTCCTTAAAATTTCGTGAAACGCAAAGGTAATAAAAAATTAGGAATAAAAAATTAGGAATGAGGAATTATTTTTATTAGAAATTCAGAAACTCAGAAACTCAAAACCTCAGAAGAGTTTTTAACCATTGAACTTTGAACCATTGAATCTCAATTCACAAAGTGAGGTCGCTGAGCTTGTCGAAGTGCCGAACATTGTGCCTTCGACATGCTCAGGCACCCTGATCTCCTAAAAAAACTTCTGAGATTCTAAGATTCTGAACTTCTGAGTTTCTTATTTGGGCGTTCCGTCTCCGCTTACAGCTCCGCCGTCGGGCTTTCCGCTATATCTTTTTCCGCTTCGTCTCCGCCTTCGCGAAAAAAGGATGCCGCTCCAATCCCTAACGCAGAGAGGCTGCAAGTAATGAGCCGCGATCATTGAACAAAACAGTTCACTCTGCGTCTCTGCGTCTTAAAAAAACTTGTTGTCTTGTTGTCTTTTTTCCTATCTTTGTAACTTCAATATGATTTCATTATGAAGAGGATTTTACTTGTATTATTTGCATTTATTTCATTAAACGCTTTCTCGCAGGAACTTCGAGTTAAGGAAGGCAGTTTCAAGCATATACCAGGCGGCATTATAGAAGACAAAGAAGAATATACCGACGGCAACGACTTCCCTATGGCTTTGATAAAAATCTCTACAGAGAACATCAACGAACAGGAAAGGCAGCGACTGGTGTTTAGCGGCAACAGAGAGACGCAGATTCTCAAAAGACCAAAGACAGGACAGATGTGGATTTATCTTTCTGCAGAAGCGGCAACTTTCATAGATATAAAACATCCAGATTACGGAACTTATAAATATCGCCTACCGGAAAGATTGTGCGACTACTGCGTCTATGAGATGGTGCTGCAGTATGTGAATAATCAGCCGGAATTAGGATTCCTCGCTGTCAGCAGCGAACCGACAGATGCCGATATCTATATTGACGGCAAACATTACGGAAAGACCAATAATGTCATAACAGACCTTGTTGTAGGAAGTCATCAGCTTAAACTAGAAAAAGAAGGTTATGTGACTCTTACGAAAACTATTGTCACAACCAAAGGAGAAACCTTGAAACTTAATGAGACATTGCAGGCTGTAAGCAGCCAGAAAGTACATCTTATTGTAATGGCAGACCAAGAAAACGCAACTATCTATATCGACGATGAACCTTTAGGAACAAAAGAAGCGTCTAAACTTCTTATGCAAGGCACATCTCATACTTGGATGATAAAATGTAGTATGTATCACACAGAAACAGGAAGCCTTACTCTTAATGAAAGAACTGTTATAGATAAAAAACTACGTCCTAATTTCGGTTACCTTAATATATCGACAACGCCAGAACAAGGTGCTAAAGTGTTCGTTGATGAAGAATATGTAGGGCAGTCTCCTGTGACAACAGACAAGCTAAAAAGCGGCTCTCATACAGTAAGAGTTATGAAAGATATGTATAAGATGACAGAGAAATCTTTCACAGTTACCGACGGACAAACAGCAAACGCTACTCTTAATATGTCTGCCAATTTCGTTAACGTGACTATCAACACCGACTCTCAGTCTGACATCTACGTTGATGATGAATATAAAGGCAAGGGACAATGGACAGGACGTCTCTCTGACGGAGCGCATATCTTTGAAGCGAGAAAAGCAAACCATAGAGATAGCAAGAAAAGCCTTGATTTGTTTTTAGGCGAGACAAAGACCATAAATATTGATGCACCAAAACCGATAAACGGAGAAATAGAGATTAATAGCTCACCGATGGGTGCGACAATCTACATTGACGGCAAGAATTACGGAGAAACACCAAACTATATTTCTGATATTTTGATAGGTGAGCATGAACTTAAACTTGTAAAACAAGGATGCGCTTCGGTGACAAAGACCATAACAGTTAAAGAAGGCGAGACCTTAAGTGTTAATGAGAAACTGCAAACTGGAAAAGAGATATCTATCTCAACAGACCATTCTGGCGACAATATTTATGTTGACGGAAATTATGTTGGAACATCTCCACTAACTTCAACTTTATCATACGGTTCTCATGAAATTAAAGCAGAAAGAAACGGCAAGACAGTTTCCAAGACAATAAACGTAGCGCAAAGCGGAGGAGATAGTGGTGTAAAACTTACTTTTGGAAACCAAACTATTACCGTTAATGGCGTTTATTTCACTATGATAGCAGTTGAAGGCGGCACCTTCCAGATGGGAGCGACCTTAGAACAAGGCAGCGACGCAGACAATGATGAGAAACCAGTACATTCTGTGACACTTTCAGACTATTACATTGGTGAGACAGAGGTGACACAGGAATTGTGGACAGCCGTTATGGGTGAAAATCCAAGCAGTTTTAAAGGAAACAATAAACCTGTAGAACGAGTTTCATGGAACGACTGCCAGGAATTCATAAAGAAATTAAACCAACTTACAGGCAAGAACTTCAGACTTCCTACAGAAGCGGAATGGGAATATGCTGCAAGAGGAGGCAACAAGTCTAAAGGATATAAATACAGCGGCAGCAATACTATAGGAAACGTCGCATTGTACACAGATAACAGCAGTTATCGGACACATGACGTAAAGACAAAGCAAGCTAACGAATTAGGCATATACGACATGAGCGGCAATGTCTATGAATGGTGCCAGGATTGGTATGGCAGTTACAGCAGAAGTTCACAGACTAATCCTACAGGACCATCATCGGGCTCTAGCCGTGTTCTCCGTGGCGGTAGCTGGGACTACAGTGCGGGGTGCTGCCGTGTGTCGTATCGTAACTTCAATTGCCCAGGCGGCGGGAGCAGTAGCATCGGCTTCCGCCTTGTCCTTTAGGTACTACAATTACAATCCATAGATTTGTACTGTAGAGACGTATCAACAATACCTATGAAAATAAAAGAATGTTGATGCGTCTTTGTTTTTTCGGGAATTTATTTTTTGAGACGCATCAATGTGTGTTTAATTTTATTGGAATCATTGATACGTCTCTACATTGGGGAATGGTTAAAATAGATCATCGTCTTTCCAATTTGAGACGTTTTGTTCGATATAATTTATTTTTGAGATGTATTCTTCTTGGTTTCTTATTATTCTATCGTGAAA
>JAFZDU010000005.1 GCA_017561025.1 Bacteroidales bacterium
CGTCCCTACAAAATCATGCGGGACAATAAAACCTGTAGGGACACATCGAATGTGTCCTTATAGCTTTTGAATGCATTCGACGCCGCACTTGGACGCATTCGATGCGTCCCTACAAAATCATGCGGGACAATAAAACCTGTAGGGACACATCGAATGTGTCCTTATAGCTTTTGAATGCATTCGACGCCGCACTTGGACGCATTCGATGCGTCCCTACAAAATCTTGTGGAACAAAAAAACCTGTAGGAGGCCGTCTAAAACTTGTTAGACGGCCTCCTACGTGAGATTATCTTTTTATTTCTTAACGAAACGTCTTGTTATTGTCTCGTCGCCTTTTTCAATATTGACGAAATAAACTCCAGCCTTCAATTCTGCAACGTATATTCCGTTTTTGTTATATGCGCCTTCGTATACGACAGCACCGTTCATAGCTACTATGCTAACATTTTCAATCTCAACATCGCTGCTGATGTGGAGGCTGTTTTCCACTGGGTTTGGATACACTTCAAAAGAGATTGTGTTTTCTGCTATTGAAGTTCCTTCTGACAACAACTCAACATTGTCAATTCTGATGCCATTTGCAGAGAAGCCATTGCAGTCGTAGTGAAGGAATCCGATATACATAGTCTTTCCTGCATACTCGCTGAGGTCGACGAATTCTTCTCCCCATTTGCCGTCAGTATGTGGAGCTGTGTATCTTTTGCTCCATACTATGGTGAAATTGATTCCGTTTTCTGATACTATCACACCGAAATTCTCTTGATAATAAACTATGTCTGACTGACAATGGAAGAAATGAAGTTGTGATGTCTCTGTAATCAGATATGCATCTTCTGTGTACAAATAATTTTCAGGTGTAAGTTCTCCAGCGTTATAGCATGATGAAAATAATCCGTAAGTGCCATTCATTCCGCCCGAAGTTGTTGTGTTATGCAGCTCCCAGGTGTTGCCGTCGCCATCTGCATCATAGCCGACCCAGCCGTCAAAAGAGTTGTTGTTGAAGTCGTATTTGAAAGTAATTTCTTGAGCATTTGCTGCCATCAACAATCCGAAGATACAGCAGATCATAATAAGTAGATTCTTTTTCATAGTATTATTATTTTGTTAACAATTTGAGTCACGACAAAGATATGATTTTTTTTACAAACTCAGAACCTCAGAAAATTTTGAGCTTCTGAGATTTTGAGTCTCTAATTAAAAAGATTAAACCTTCTCCGTCAGAATAACGACCTTTTTATCTCCTTTCATCGTGGTTCCGAAAATGTAAAAATCACTGCCGTCATGCATGTCCAGGTTCTTCTTCAGCTCTTCCGCCGAGAGTGGGAAATTACGAACCGCAACGCTGGCTTTTTTTAGAGTCACAGAGTCACAGAGACTCAGAGACTCGGAGCCTTTCTTTGCGTCTTTGTGTCTTTGCGTCTTTGCGTCTTCAAGATCTAAAGTCCAAATATTTTTCTTCGCCTTCTTGTCAAAAGGAACTACATTCAGCACCTCGAAGATTCTTCCAGGGAAGTCGATGACCAATTCATCAGAAGTATATAAATGACTATTTCTATGCAGTTTGTCCAGACCATAACGCTGTGACAACAGTTTGAAACAACCAGCTTTCATGCAAGCAACACCAGGTTCATATAGATATTTCCCGACATTCTCTGCCAAAGTCCACTGCGCTTCAAGTTCTTCGTTTTCAGTAAAAGCGAAGTTCCATCCCTCGCGAAGGTCAGTAGCGATGACGTTAATGGAAGTCTCAAAATTCTGAGTTTCTGAATTTCTGAATTTCTGAATTTCAATAAGAATCTCCTTGCATTCGTTTCTCACCGCCACGACGTGTATCTCTGATATGTCTATAAGTTCCTTTTTCACCATCTCTATGTCGAGCATAGGCGACACCTTTATCAAGATACGCTTTGCTTTTTCCAGTAATATATCATGAAGCTCAACAACATCGGGAGAGCAGTCGTGAAGCGAGACCATCTTACGTCCATACTCGTCGCGTCGTGCAGGGTCGAGATAAACGCAATCGACATCGTCACATATCGTTATAAAATGTTCGGCGTTATCGTTAACGACTTCAATATTTTTATTCAGAACTTTAAAATTATGCTTTGCTATCTCGCATAATTCTTCTTGCATCTCCACGTAATATGTCTTGTTAAAATTATCGGAAAGGAAAGCCGTGTCAACGCCCATGCCGCCAGTGAGGTCAATGAGCGTCTTGCCTTTTGCCAAAGATGATTTATATTTCGCTGTGAGTTCTGAAGAACATTGTTCTAATGAGAGTTTCTTCGGGAAAACAAGTTCGTCGTTTTCCGCCCATGATGGCAGTTTCTTGCTTAAGACCTGTCGCGCATGTATCTGTCTGATAACAAATTCTCTGTCGATGTCTTCTGGAAACTTCGCCAATGCCAGGCGATTGACATCGTCTTTCAGATGTTTTTCTATAAACTCCTTGACATTATCGGCAATGCATAATTCATGATTCATAATGCAAATCATTTAAGGGGATTTCTATAAATTGCTTTGCAAATGATTTATGAATTTTTCTTTGAGAAGTTTTTTGTTTTTCTTGAAAGAACATAGCGAGCTATGTGATTGAAAGAAAGGCGAAAAGATTCCAAGAAAAAACATAAAGCATGCAAAAGTTTTAATCGTTACTGTCAAAAATTATTTAAACGGGGAATTTATAGAAGTCCCC
>JAFZDU010000025.1 GCA_017561025.1 Bacteroidales bacterium
ACCAGCTGAAGTATGGGCAGAACGTATCAGCTTGTTAAAACCTTACCAAGTAAACGGCGAAATGATGAGAATGACTGGCAATCCAAAATGCAAATTCATGCACTGCTTACCAGCTTACCACAACTTAGAAACACAAGTTGGTCGCGACGTTTACAAACAATTCGGTCTCGATGGCGTTGAAGTTACAGAAGAAGTATTTGAATCAGAAAACTCAATCGTATTCGACGAAGCAGAAAACCGTATGCACACTATCAAAGCTGTTATGGTAGCTACATTAGGTGACTGATTTATATAAGACGACAAGTCTAAAAGTCTACAAGACAACAAGAGGGGCGTATTTTTATACGCCTCTTTTTTATATTTTTAAAATACTGCGTTAAGTGCTTTTTTTGTACTTGGCGTTTTTTTATTTTAAAGGGGTGTCTAATGTTGATTTCTAACCATATAAAAAAATAAAATTAAATATATCAGTACTTTCGTTTTATATATATATTTGTTGGCTGAATATAAAATGTTTATAACATGAAAACAAAAACCTTACTTTTATTGGCTTGCCTAAGCCTGTTCCCAAATTTGCTCTTCTCTCAGGAAAAAGGAAAAATAATCTATACCGATTTTGAACAGGATACTGTTATACAAGGTTATGCCCTTAATACCTATGTTCCTCCGAAACATCCTTCTACAGAAAATCAAATAGATAGTCTTTTGAACTTTGATGTGGACATCAATTACGATAGTTTATGGGATTTTGGATTCTACGCAGAACATGATAGTAAAAATTTTTTATGGGTTGATATTGATTTGAATACCAATTGGAAATATAAACTTTGTAATACAACAGACCCAGAAGATTTATCGCAATTAGATTATACTTATAGTGGCGGCCCTCGTCATATTTACTCAATATACTTGGGTGATGAGCCGACTGTTGAAGAAAAGAAGATTGCATTGCGGTATTTTACTCCGGAAGGTTTTTGTTATGGATGGCTTTCAATCTCTGTGACGTCTGGTCCACCTGTGCCACACGAAGTGTATTTGACAACAATAACAATATACGAAATGGCATATTGTACCATTCCTAATTATCCATTGAAGTTTGGTCAGAAGGATTTTGTCGATATAGAAGAAAACATATATGAAATGTCGGACGTGAATCTCTTCCCTAATCCTGTTGAAGATAAATTGTCGTTACAGCTACCGCTTAATACTTATTGCAATGAAGTTAAAATATATAATATCGCAGGCGTACTTCTCAAGACTCAAAACAACGATTTTGATAATATCGATTTAAGCTATTTGTCTCAAGGTGTTTATATTGTTAAAATAAACCTAAACGAAGGATATATCTGTACGAAGAAGATTATAAAAAAATGACAACTCATAGATTTATAGACGTTGGAAAAAAGATTATGAATTAATGAAGTTTTCTTCTTAAAAGCACAAAAGAGGCCGTCTAAAACTTGTTAGACAGCCTCTTTGTGCTTCTGATATTCTGAGTTTCTTATTTCACAACGCTAACTCTTCTTGTTGTGACGCCATTTTCTGTAACGATACGAAGCATATATACACCTGTTTCGTATTGTGCCATATCGATGACTTCGTTATCAGAATCTACTTCTGCATCATAAACCACTTGACCTAAGGTGTTGATGATGCTGATACGTCTCATATTTTCTGCTGATATATTCAAGTCAGATTTTGTTGGGTTTGGATAGACCATCAAATCTTCGAGTTCATTTTCAACTATCGACTCGCCTTGGCATGTCAAGCATGACATTGCATAGTAAGAAACGTTTGGCAAACCGCCGTGAACCACTTTGAGGCAGTATTCTGCGTCAGCGTCAGCTTCATCGGTGAATGTGTTGCCTGTGACAGGTTCGCTTACTACGAGTTCGCCGTCACGATAGATCATAGTACCGATGATATCGTTTTCCATACCTGGATATGTTCCTTCGTAATTGACGAAAGCGCGGATGTTCCATGTGTAGTTCCATTCGATGTCTGTCCACATATCCCACCAAGTTTCACCGTCTTCTGAGATCCAGCGACCGTTAGGATTGCCTGTGTTAGCGCCTGCTGGAGCGATATATTGACCGTTATAGTTGTAGAATATGATCCAGAGGTTTTCGTTTCCGATTGGAATTGATGTTGTGAGGTCGAACTCAACATATTGTTTTGCGCCGTAGCAGTAATATGGTTGAGAGTGGATCTTGTTGATAGGAGCAGTGTCGCCGCCTGTGTAGATCTGGATCTCACCATTGTGATATGCATAGTCGTAAGTCATGACCTTGAGCAATTTCTTGCCTACGTAAGGTGCTAAGTCAGCTGCTGGGAACATGATACCCCAGTAGAATGAACCGCCGCTGTAACGACCAACTCCGTCGACATTAGCGCCATCATCATAGAATAATGAGTTGCCTTCTGATTCATTTTCGTGGCTTACTTCTGGCATTGTCCATGTCAATACGTTTTTGCCGTCGACATTTTCAACTTTAATTTCTGAAGCATATTCGAAGTTGTCGCATTCTCTGAAAGTCCATGATGTCTTAGCAGCAGCGCTTGAACCTGTTGTGTAGTTAGCGATAACTGTTGTGGTGTATACTGAACCTTCTTCGAAAGCGTAAGCTTCGATGTCGTGTTGATAGTATGGAGTTGAAACTTCATCAACAGTAGCGCCGTTCAATTTAATAGTATATGACTTCAACTCTCTTGTTTCGTCAGCGTCCCATTTAACCCAGCCTGTTGGTGATACGTAAAGGTTTTGAACTGATGCCAATACTTCTTCAAGTAAGAAATCGAATTCCTTAGCATCCCAGATTTCAACAACTTTGCTTTGATATTCTGAAGTGAAACCAGGTTTTTCAACTGTCAATTCATATTTACCTTTACGGAAGTTGTTCCATTTGTGTGTACCTGAGTTGTTGATTACAACGATATAGTCTGTTGTTTCAACCATATTGATGAAACTTACTGTTGTGCCCATAGGAGAGTCACCGCTGTTTGTCTCAACATTAACTTCAACAGATGTTGTCATGCCTTTGTCGATTGTGTTAGACCAAACGATAGCAGATTCGTTAGAGTTGTTGATGACTTTAAGGTTGTCGATACCGACGCAGTATCCGTAGTGGTTTTCATTTACGAAAGCGATATAAGTGTCTTTTTGAGCGTATTGTGACAAGTCGATGTTAGCTTCTGTCCATGTTGCTACGTCTGCTCCATTTGTTGACCATACTTCCGTCCAAGGACCTGTTGGATTATTACCAACCATAACTTTCAATATGTTAACGTCTGAATCCCATGCTGGAGCAACATATTGGAATTTCATCTTCACGCTTGTGCATAATGAAAGGTCGAGAGCTGATGTCACCATGTAATATGTTGATGTTGATGCTGAACCTTGGCTGAATGCTGAGTAGCTTCCGTCGTAAGCGTAAGTATTATATGAGCTGCTCTTTACTGTCCAGTCTGAGATATAATATTCTGATTCTGGTGTTTCATAAACTGTCCATCCTTGTGGCATTGAACCTGACTCGAATTTTTCTTCAAGGATAGTTTCTTCAACGCGGTTGCCTTCATAAACTGCTGAGACGCCCCATTTGTAAGTACCTGGTTCCAATGAGTTCCATTCGTTGTCGATGTATGTTGTTTCATCGATGCTCTTAACGAGAGGAGTAACGATGTCGCTGTGGATGTTTGTTCTATATACATTGAAGCTGCTGAAAGCACGTGTCGCCATCTCCCATTCAACTTTAACTGAGTTGCTGAGTTCTGTTGCTGTTACGTTTTCAACTGTCTCAAAGATTTCTGACAACATGAAGTTGAGAGTTACAGGTTGACCATAAACGAGGTCTATCTCTAGTGACATTGTCTGATAACCTGCTGATGTTGCTGTAACGACATATTCACCTACGTAGATTTCTGCTGAATATTCACCATTGCTGTTGACAGGAATCTTGTTTGTATGAGCGACGTTATATTCGTCTCTACCAACGAAGATGACTTCACCAGCTTTGATTGCTGTGCTGCCGTCGAGTTCAAGGAGTTTGCCTTGTACTGTTGTTGTACCTGTAACGAAAATATTGACGAACTCTGTGTGTGCTGATTCACCGTATGGATAAACTGCTGTCACTGTGATATTATGACCGTTGATGTTATATGGGAGTTCGTTTGTTGAATATGATAATGATGTGAGCACTTCGTCGTTGAGTTTCATGCCGTCGGCATAGACGTTGTAACCGATGTTCAATGTGTTAGAAACAGAAGGCCATGAAATTGTTACGTTGTCGCCTTCATAGATCATGCTGTTAGATACCATAACGCCTGCTGGTGCTTCGAATGGTGTTGAGAACATCCATACGTCACCTGTTGTTGCACCTGAAGAGTTACGTGTGTTGACTTGCCAGAAATATGTTGTGTTGTCTGCCAAGTTGCCAGCGTTGTATTGAGTCTGGAGATTGTTGCTCCAGTTGACTGCTACGTTTTGAGGAGGGTTTTGTGTTCCGAACAACACTTGATATTCCACTGTGTTAGAACCGTAGTTCCATGACAAAGTAGAGTTTGTAACGTTTTGAGCGTTATTTGCTGGTGTTGGATTTGTTGCCTTTGATGCCAATGGACTAGCTTCTGTCTCGATGTAAAGCATAAGAGGAGAACTTGGTGCTGATGCAACAAGGTAATAAGTGCCAGCAGGAACGAGCATATCTGAAATGATGCCGCTTTCTTGGAGAGGATAGTAGTTGTCGATATGAGGACCGCCAACGCCTTGGAAACCTTCTTGATATAAAACAGCCTTAGCGCCTGTTGAACCTGTTGGAGTAACGCTTAACAATTGGTCTGTGTCAAAAACGAGTTTGTAAACAACGTCAGCGCCGTCTTCACCGCCGAAAGGCAATTCGTAGTTGTCATAAACATTTGTCATTGTAGGCATGAGCAAACTTGGATATGTTGAAACCAACTCTGCCATTTCCCAGACGTCGTTGCCGGTTGGAGTGTAAGCTATTGCTGACATCTCAACGACTTCTGTTTCATTGTTGCTGTATGTGATTGTGAGTTGACCTGTCTTGTTGCCTGAACCAGAACCTGGAGTGATTTCAAATGTTATTGGAGAACCATAAACAACATCAACTGGAGTGTTTACGCCTGACAAGTTGAAGAAAGCATTTGATGATGTGATTGAGTTGATAGTCATTGCTGCGATGTTAGAAGCGACACTGACTTCATATGGTGCTTTCCATTTGCCTATTGGGCAACGTCCCAAATTGATTGGATTTGGAGTCACTGTGACTGATGGTTCTACGTCATCTGAGAGTTCGAAGTCGAAGATGACTTGGCTGTTATAGTAAGGATTTGAACCTGTGTAGTTACCATAAACATCGCTCAAGCTACCAGCGTTGTAAGAATATTGCAAAGAACCTTTGTTGAGTGATCTTGGTGTTGAACCTGTTGAGTAGGTATAGAATTTTGATTCATCTTCATAGTTTTCATACATCGCAGTGTTGTCGATGACGCAGAGAACAGCGTTGCCGCCTTCATAGCTGAAATCATTTTGAAATTCTATCTTCACCCATTCGCCTTCTGCTCCTGGATATGTCAATGGACCAGAATATACGAGGTTTGTCTCTGGAAGGTTGATCCAGTCTTGAGTATGAGTGAAAGAGTCTTTTTCGGTGTTAGCCATGTAAACTTTAACGCTACGAGTAACATTAGAAGCATTAGCCATTTTGAACGACACTGCAGTGAAATTGCCTTCTGTTGCCAACAATTCGTCTGCTGTAAAGATCTGCTGTGTGACACTGTACTTGAATCCGTCTTCAATTGGAAGCACGCCGCTGTTAGTATCACCTTCACCAATGGTGATTTCAATTTGCGCGTTTACGGAATAAGTAAGACCGCAAAGACACAACATTAAAAAAAGAAAAAATCTTTTCATCCTAAAATAATTTATTGTTAATAATTAAAAATTGTTTCAAACTATGATTCGAGCCCGTTTTCTCTCTCAAAAAAACAATCTGCAAAGATAAGAAAAATAGGCAGTCGTTCGAACACATCGTTATAGAAATCTAGAATTTTGAATTATATAACTTTAAGATGTTTAGCTGTTAGATCTATATCATAGCCAATAAGTCTATAAGTTTTTTTTATATATTTGCAAAAAATAAAAATTATGGCACACACATATTCTATTGGCGTTGATATAGGCGGCACTAATACAGATATAGGTTTAGTTCGCAACGACGGTAAAATCGTCACACGCCGTAACATCCCTACAAACAAATATTTTGACATCGACATATATCTTAAGGATATAACCGACATCGTCAAGGACATGATGAAGGAAAATGACATTGAAAACATAGAAGGCATCGGCATCTGCGCTCCTAACGGCAACTATTACAAATGTACTTTCAGCGGAGCCACCAACCTTAATTTCAAAGGCGATTTCAACGTGCAGGAAATTGTCAGCAGATATATGGATGTTCCTGTCGTCGTATCCAACGATGCCAACGCTGCAGCTTTCGGCGAGTTAGTCTATGGCGGCGGCAAAGGAATGAAACATTTAATCATGTTCACTTTAGGTACTGGTGTAGGTTCTGGTATCATCATCGATGGCAAGATGCTTCTTGGCTCCACTGGCGGTGCTGGCGAGTTAGGCCACGTCATAACCATCCCTGGCGGACGCCAATGCGGCTGCGGTTTGAAAGGCTGCCTTGAGACTTACACATCTGCAACAGGCATTCGCCGTACGGCATTAGAGATGTTAGAAAACAATCCTTCTTACGACGGTGTCTTATCTAAGATTCCTGCAGAAGAACTCACAAGCAAACATGTAGGCGATGCTGCCAATGCAGGCGATCCGCTCGCCATCCAAATTTTCGAAGAGACAGGCAAGGTGCTCGGACTCGCTATGGCAAACGCATGCTCATTCTCATCACCAGAAGCAGTATTCCTGATGGGAGGTCCTGTCAAAGCCGGCAAGGTGCTCCTCGACCCAGTACGCAAGTCATTCGCAGAAAACCTGCTGTTCGTATATAAAGACTCTGTCGAAGTAAGAGTGTCAGAACTTCCTGACAACGACGCAGCTATCCTCGGCGCTGCAGCAGTGATAAAGAGCTTATAAGACAGCATATCTATCAACCAATATAAAGAGACGCATCCAGGATTAATATAAAATCAATACCTGCCGATGCGTCTCTTTCTTATCACGAATCAAAACGGTGATTTTTTGATATTCTTAATTTCAAAAAAAGTTATTTATCTTCGTTCTTAGTTAAAAGTTTTTACTATCTTTGCAGCCTCAAACGGTGCCCAATGGTGTAATTGGCAACACGACTGACTCTGGATCAGTAAAGTCCAGGTTCGAACCCTGGTTGGGCAACATTTTAAAGTGTCAATCGTTCTATGATTGATACTTTTTTTTATCTTTGAAAAATCAAAATACCCAACTTAATTTTCAACTATTATGGCAAAGAAAAAAGTCAAGAACAGCCTTAGCACTTTCGTTAATACTATACTCACAATATTTGGAGAACATCCTTTCAAGCCAATGAATTATAAGCAGATCGCCAAGATAATGTCAGTACGCGACGCTGCCGGAAAAGATGTCATATATCAGATTCTTGTAACGCTTCATAAAGAAGGAAAACTCATTGAGGACAAACCCTATCGTTATCTTCTTCATCCCGACTTCATCCATGAATACGGTCCTAAGCCTCAGTTCGTCACAGGAACTGTAGATATGAAAAGCACCGGCAAGGCTTATGTCATTCCTGATGAAGAAGGCGAGGACATCTTCATCGCAGCCAACAATACCGGCAAGGCTCTTCATGGCGATAAGGTCAAGGTGGCTATGTTCCCTAAACGCAAGACCAAGAAAACAGAAGGCGAAATCGTAGAAATCATACAAAGAGCAAAGACCGACTTCGTCGGAATCTTCAGCCTCTCTCATGGTTTCGCTTTCGTCATCTCCGACAGACAGACCATGCCGCTCGACATCTACGTCCCTAAAGGAAAATACAAAAACGCTAAAGACGGACAGAAAGTGATCGTACATCTCACCGATTGGCCTGACAACGCACGCAATCCTTTCGGAGAAGTCGTCAAGGTCCTCGGCAATCCCGGCGAGAACAATGTCGAGATGCAATCTATACTTGCAGAATATGAATATCCTCTCGACTTCCCTAAGGCAGTAGAGAAAGAAGCCAAGAACATCTCAGAGAAAATAAAAGCGTCAGAGATAAAGAAACGCCGCGACTTCCGCGATGTATTCACCGTGACAATAGACCCTCATGATGCCAAGGACTTCGACGACGCTCTCTCACTAAGATATTTGAACAACGGCAATTTCGAAGTAGGCGTCCACATCGCCGACGTATCACATTATGTGCAGCCTGGATCTGCCATCGACGAAGAAGCTCAACAACGTGGAACATCAGTATATCTAGTCGATAGGACTATACCTATGTTGCCAGAGAAACTGTGTAACATGGTATGTTCCCTTCGTCCTGATGAGGAAAAACTCGCTTTCTCAACAGTATTTGAGTTGAATGAAAATGCCGATATAGTAAACACATGGATTGGCAAGACCGTCATAAAGTCAAACCGTCGCTATGCCTATGAAGAAGTACAGAACATGATAGAAGGCGCCGATGGCGACAACAAAAAAGAACTCATGACGCTCAACGATTTGGCCACTAAGCTGAGAGCAAAGAGAATGCAGGAAGGTTGCATCAACTTCCATTCTGAAGAAGTGAAGTTCATACTCGATGAGAACGGGAAGCCTATAGACACTTATGTCAAGGTTCAGAAAGAAGCCAATATGCTCATCGAAGACTTCATGCTTCTTGCCAACAAGACCATAGCTGAAACCATGGCGAAGCCTAGCAGCAGATTCAAAGACTACACCTTCGTATTCAGAATACACGACGAACCTAACCCAGAGAAGCTTTACAATTTCATACAGCTGGTATCCAAACTCGGATATACCATGAATATCAGCTCGAGAGAGAAGCTCGTGAAATCATATAATGCGCTGTTTGATGCTGTTGATGGCAAAGGCGAGAAAAACCTAGTGGAATCTGTAGCAATCAGGACCATGGCAAAGGCCATCTACAGCACAAATAATATAGGCCACTACGGACTGGCATTCCCATATTACACACACTTCACCTCTCCTATCCGTCGTTATCCCGACCTTATGGTACATCGTCTCATCGAGCGTTATCTCATCGAGAACCAGCCTAGTGCCGACAGAGACGAATATGAGAGCTTATGTCTGCATGCCAGCGAGATGGAGAAGAGAGCAGCCGAGATGGAACGCGAATCCGTTAAGTACAAACAAGCAGAATATCTGCAAGATCAGATTGGCAAGGTATTCGACGGACTTATCTCAGGTATCAGCAAATGGGGCATATACGTCGAACTAAAAGACAGCAAATGCGAGGGTTTGATAAGATATGCCGATTTGAACGATGACTTCTATTATTTAGACGAAGAAAATTTCCGTGTCATAGGACAAGACTATGGCAACATATACCAACTCGGCGACGAGGTGAAGATACAAGTCAAGAGCGTCAACCTTATCAAAAAACAACTCGACTTCACATTAGTAAGCAGCAATACGCCCAAGAAGAAAAGCAAAAAGAACATTAAATACAGATAAAAAGAGGCCGTCTGATGGTTTTCATCAAACTGTCTCTTTTCAAATGGTGTAAAGCTTGTAAATAGTCACTCAAAGTCATTGAGCTGTTATCTTAAATCCTAATTTCTTTATAAGTTTAAGAGTTCCGAGGGCAGTATCACGGTCGTAAGCCTTTTCCACTTCAGGAAGCTCTTCGTAAGGAATCAGGCAAGGATGAGTTTTCAATGTATCA
>JAFZDU010000026.1 GCA_017561025.1 Bacteroidales bacterium
TGCTTTATGTTTTTTCTTGGAATCTTTTCGCCTTTCTTTCAATCACATAGCTCGCTATGTTCTTTCAAGAAAAACAAAAATCTTCTCAAAGAAAAATTCATAAATCATTTGCAAAGCAATTTATAGAAATCCCCTTAAAAAACATTTGGCTTCTTCCAATAAGTTAACTACATTTGCAATCGTTAACATAATAGCTAATCTAACACATTACATACTATGTCGGAACAAAAAATAATGGAAAGCTACAATATATCAGAATCTGATTTAAGACATTTACGTTTACTTGCCAAGTCATTCCCATCCATTGCTTCAGCAAGTACAGAGATTATCAACCTCGAGGCAATTCTCAACCTTCCAAAGGGCACTGAGCACTTTCTATCGGATATTCATGGCGAATATGAAGCATTTCAACATGTATTAAAAAACGCTTCCGGTTCTATCAAATACAAAGTCAACCACATATTTGGAGCATCTCTTCGTGAAGCAGAAAAAAGAAATCTGTGTACTCTGATTTATTACCCTAAAGAAAAGCTGCGCAGAATCAAAAAGGAAGACACCAACATCAACGAATGGTATATGGTGACTTTAAACCAGTTAGTCAAGGTATGCCAAAATGTATCGTCCAAATACACACGTTCCAAGGTTCGTAAAGCGCTTCCAAAAGAATTCGCCTACATTATCGAAGAGTTGCTTCACGACACACACGAGAATAACAAACGTGGATATTTCAATCAGATTATATCGACTATAATCTCCACCAAACGTGCCGATGAGTTCATCATTGCCATGTGCAACCTAATACAGCAGCTTGCCATCGACAGTCTGCACATCGTCGGCGACATTTACGACAGAGGTCAGGGCGCACATATAATTCTCGACACTCTTTGCACATATCACAACGTCGATGTACAATGGGGCAACCACGATCTTTTGTGGATGGGAGCCTTCGCCGGCAACGACGCCTGCATCGCGACGGTAATACGACAATCGCTGAGATATGCAACACTTGAGACATTGGAAGACGGATACGGCATTAACCTGCTTCCTCTAGCTACTTTTGCTATGGAAGTATATAATGACGACCCGGTAGAAGTATATGCTCCAAAGATGAAACTAGTGACAGCACACTATTCACAAAAGAAACAACATCTCATCGCACAGATGCATAAAGCTATATCTATAATCCAATGGAAATGTGAAGCGGCACTGATAGACCGTAATCCGGAATATAATATGTCTGACAGAAAATTACTCCATCTGATAGATTTAGAGCGCGGGACCATAAATATAAACGGCATAGAATGTGAGCTTCTTGACAAATCATATCCTACAATAGACCCATCAGATCCGTATAAACTGACAGATGACGAACAAGCAATCATCGACCATTTCCACTCATCATTCATCAACAGCGAGAAACTTAAGAAACACGTATATTTCCTGCTTCAAAAAGGCTCATTCTATTTAGCAAGAAACAACAACCTCATGTACCATGCTTCAATACCTTTAAACGAAGATGGAACATTCAAGAAAGTCAAGATAATGGACGAGTATTATTCTGGCAAAGGTCTTCTCGACCGTCTAGACGCTTTAGTCCAACTAGCCTGCAGGAAGTCAACAGAAATTTCTGATGAAAAACAATATGCCATCGATTACATGTGGTATCTATGGTGCGGTGCTGATTCACCATCATTCGACAAAGCAAAAATGGCTACTTTTGAACGCTACCTTATTGCAAATAAAGAGGTACATAAAGAGGATAAAGGCCACTATTATAAATTACAAAATGATGAGAATGTATGTATAAACATTCTCAAAGAATTTGGCATCGAAGGCGAAGGCTGTCATATTATCAACGGTCACGTGCCTGTAAAAATAAAGAAAGGAGAAAATCCTGTTAGAGCAAACGGCAAGCTGCTTGTTATTGACGGAGGATTCTCAAAAGCATATCAGCCGGAAACAGGCATTGCCGGCTACACATTAGTTTACAGCTCATTCGGCATGCAACTCGTACAACATGAGCCATTCGAATCTACACAGAAGGCCATAGAAGAAGGTCTCGACATCATCTCCAACACGGTGCTTTCAGAACATAACACAGAACGCATGCTTGTGAAAGACACAGACAAAGGCAAAGAGATAAGACGAGACATCGAAGATTTACAAAAACTCCTTATCGCATACCGCACTGCTCTGGTTAAAGAGAACAATTAAAGAATTCTAGAACTCTAGAATTTTAGAACTTTAGAAGATTAAAGGTGATGTTGTCAATTATTTTTTACAACATCACCTTTTTATTTATGATTAAAAAAATAATTCCTAATTGTTCAAGACGCTTCAATGTGTGTTTAATTTAGGTATCATTGAAACGTCTCTACATTCATTCCAAACTCCTAATTCCTAATTAATCTAAATTCTCTGTGCAAGAACGTCGGCTATATGAAGCACTTGTATATCGAATTTTTGTTTCTTGATGCAGCTATCGAGTTGCATGAGGCATGAGATGTCGTTGGTGACAATATATTCCGCTCCGGTTGCCATTGCGTCTTTGATCTTTCTCTCCGACATCGCGACAGAAATAGCTTCATGTTGTATGGAGAAGAATCCTGATCCGAAACCGCAGCATATCTCAGGATGCTTCATTTCGAGAAGTTCTATACCTTTCACGTGAGTGAGCAGCTTACGACCTTCGTCTTTAAGTCCAAGTTCTCTCAACGAGCAGCAAGTGTCTTGGTAAACGACCTTATGGTTGAACTCAGCGCCAAAGTCAAGGAAGTTGATTTTGTTGACGAGGAAATCCGTGAGTTCATAAATATTTGACACGAGACGTTTGAATTCGAGGTGAGAAGCGGTGTTGTAGAACAATTCTTTATAACGAGTCTTGATGTAACCGATGCAAGAAGCGCTCACGCCCACGACTGGTCTGTCGTTAGGGAAATCGCTTAAGAACTTCTCCCCCAACTCCTTGGCTTCTTCCACGAAACCGCTGGTAAAGGCAAACTTGCCGCAGCAGGTCTGCTCTGGATTATACTCGACCTTCACTCCGGCAGTATCTAAAATCTTCATAACATTCTTGGCTGTCTCAGGATAAAACTGATCCATCACGCAGGAGATAAAAAGGTCGATAGTCATATTTGCAAAATTATAATGTTATGTTAAAATATTTTTAGATTGTCTGCAAAGATAGAAAGAATTCGCAATATAAAGGCAGGATTTCGGGAAATAATGCAATCCGTTGGAGAAATGAACGATAGGTCACGAAATTCCCTGGATGTAACATGCTGCGAATAGCCGTATATGGAGGTGTTAGGAATAAGATACACTACTAATCCGTTGCCTTTTTATATGGCCAAAACGGTATGATACATACATCCGAAACTGCCTCAAAGGGGCATGCGTTTTCTTATCATTGCGGATGCAAATGCAAGCATTTTTCGCCCAAGAAAAAAATATAGGCCAATTCGACGGAGGAGAATATGTACAATAAAAACGGTTGCTTTTATTTTCTTAAACTAAACTTGTGGTATAGAATAAGCGATTAAAAGCAACCATTATTTAACGTGAGTTCGATATTTTCAACTTTCAATTACAATTTCACCCATTTCCCTTCCTCAACTTTCAATTTTCCATTTTCCATTTTCAATTCCCAGATATATGTTCCTCTTTGCCAATTGGAGGCATCCACACTCGTAACATCATTTGTAATTTTTTGCTGATGAACCATCCTTCCCTGCATGTCATAAACCTGCAATGTGCAGTTGCGCAATGATGTTCTGATATTCATCACATCACCTCCCGGATTAGGATAGATAGCTGTCTTTGAAGAAATAATATTTTCAGGCACATCAACCCACCATTCGCCAAAACCTCCTGGAATCCATTCCCTATAATGGATATTCTCATCTTGTATGCTTATCCATGAGTTCAAAGCTTCCAACATATCGTATATTTCTATATTGTTGATAACAACAGGTTCAACCAAAAAACCTGTACTTTGATATGGTTTAAATTCTGTACAATAATGGGCTTCTCCGTTGTTTGTCCCAAACAAACCTGCATTATAATATTGTTTAGACAAATCTGCATAACAATATTCCACAACGCTATTTTCTGAATTATTTGCTACGATACATCCTTGATCTTCAAATCCCACAAGATAGTCAAGTAATTTGGAATAACAATTCCTTACTATAGCTTTCTTTCCATTTTCATTTGGTATGGTTTCATTGAAACACACAATGCCACCAACATTTCTTACACTGTAAGAACCAAGCAACTTTCCATAAATGAAGCTGTTCTCAACAACAGCATCGGCATACCCTCCTTCACATAGGTTGCGTCCTACCAATCCGGCACCATTAAGATCGATATGGAGAGATGGCCAATCAATTATATAAGCACAGTTCCTGACTATGGAATTACGGTTAAGACCAACAAAACCACCAACGAGACTATTGGCCTGACATGTGCATGAAGATGCACCCATCTTATACGTACAATTATCCACTAATGAAAGTGAATCGGATATACCAACAAAACCACCAGCGAACCATAATAGTTCTTCCGGAAATACACTTCCTACACAAAGACACCCTTTGTTTAAAGTAAGATTTTTTACAGTGCCATGATACAAATAACCAAATAACCCAGCATCAAATCTGTTATTAATCTCATCTTCAATTGCTAACACAAACAACCAATTAATTTTATGTCCAGCTCCATCAAAAGTGCCCATGAAACGATTGGCTCTATTACCAATAGGTGTGAAAACATGATCGAGACCATCCTCAACATAATTTATAGTGTCTTTAATCATGGTCAAATCATTAGTTAGAGTTACTGTTCGTCCATTGAAATTATCAGGCTCACAACCATTTAAACCGTTTACCTCAGAAATTAACCAAGCCAGACCTTCCGCTGTTGAGATTTTTACATCACCATTATCATCCACCATGTAACCATCTGGCTGCTCCTTAACAATATCAATCCAATAACGACATTCAGATGATTTTGTTTTACCTTCATCTTGTGCATGACATAATGCTATCGAGACTAAAAGTAAAGTAATGATAAATGCAAACTTTCTTTTCATTTTCATATTATTTTTAGGCGGGTTCTATTTATTAACTTTTTTCTCTTCAATTATGGGCAGAACCGCATTATTCCCATAACTGAAGATTTAATTTATTTTCAGTTCCACAAAGATTATATTTTTTTATCAATTATCCAAACATTTTCCAATATTTTTTTACAAAATCGAGGGGGATAACCAGTTGATTATCTACTATTTAATTCTTAATCCAATCAGAATGGTACTTCTTTATCCGAACCAATCTGCACATATTATAGACCAGATTCGTGAATCCGATGCTCACAACTCACAGCTCGAAATATTATATATGTACGATGACAGTTGACCGTAGACTGTAGTCCGTTGACTTTCTTAACAGAAATTAACAATACATTCATACTTTCATTAACATCTACGTTAAAAATTGTTAAAATCATAATTTTTCCTTTGCAAACTCTTGACAAAAGGATGATGGTGTTGTAGTTTTGCAGGTGAGAAACAAAATTTTTAATTACCAAAATTTATGTTGTTATGACTACATTAATTAAAATTGATGGCGAATACGCCGATTGGATTAAAGATTTAAATTTACGTTTCAAGCAGAGTCAGATAAAGGCTGCTATTAGGGTCAATAGTGAGATGCTGAGATTTTATTTCTCGCTCGGTGCCGACATCGTAAACAAAAAAGCAGAAAGCCGCTGGGGCGACGGTTTCTTCAAAAATCTAAGCCGCGATTTACAGGATGCATTGCCTGGAGTTAGAGGGTTTTCTGAAACAAATTTAAGATATTCAAAATATTTCTATTTGTTATATAATCAACAATTTACAATTTATCCCCAAGTTGGGGATGAATTTGAGATATTCCAAATACCATGGAGTCATAACAAATATATCATCGATAAATGCAAGAAAGACACAAACAAAGCTCTTTTCTATGTAAGGAAAATTCTTGAGAATAATTGGTCACGGAATGTTCTGCTGAATTTTTTAGATACTGATTTATACGAACGACAAGGAAAGGCTGTCAGTAATTTCAAAAGTACATTGCCAGAAGTAAATGGCGATTTGGCGCAGCAACTTATAAAAGATCCTTATTGTTTCGATTTCGCCAGACTTACGGATCGTTATAATGAAAAAGAATTGAAAGATGCTCTTGTCAAAAACATTGAGAAATTCCTTATAGAATTAGGTAACGGTTTCGCTTATATGGGAAGAGAATATCGTATTGAAGTCGGTGACACGGAACTTTTTGCTGATATGTTATTCTATAATGCTCATTTACATTGTTATGTTGTAGTTGAAGTAAAGACAAAGAAATTCGAGCCTTCGTTTTTAGGTCAGTTGAGCGGCTACGTCTCTTGTGCCAATCACGTCCTTAGAAGAGAAGGCGACAATCCTACTGTCGGATTATTGATTTGTAAGGATAAAGACGATGTTATGGCGCATTATGCTCTTGAAGGTTATAAAAGTCCTCTTGGCATTTCTGAATACGAGCTATCCAAATTATTTCCAAAAGACTTCAAAGGAACTTTACCAAGTATTGAAGAAATTGAAAAAGAATTAGGCGACTGATGCAAAAAAACAAGGACACGATTTTTATCGCATCCTTGCATTGTTAATTTTTATTGTTATGTTAACAGACAACGGACAACAGACAACAGATTTTTTGCCGTGAGCTATGATCCGTGAGCATTGAGCTGACTGCTGATAGCTGATAGCTGACAGCTAATTTTCCATTCAATAGAGACGCTTCAATGTTCGTTTATATTTTATGAAAACATTGAAAACGTCTCTACCTTGAGGTCGCAGCAAGCCACCTCCCCACCTCAATTTTCAACTTCTCAGATTCTCAACTTCTCAGATTCTCAAGTTCTCAGATTCTCAAGTTCTCAGATTCTATTTAATCCATTTCCCTTCCTCAACTTTCAACTTTCCATTTTCAGTTTTCAATTCCCAGATGTAGGTTCCGCTTGGCCAGTTGGAAGCATCCACACCCGTAACATCATCTGTAATTTCTTGCTGATGAACCATTCTTCCTTGCATGTCATAAACCTGCAATGTGCAGTTGCGTAATGAAGTTCTAATATTCATCACATCACCGCCAGGATTAGGATAAGCGACAGCGACTTTTAAATTGTGAGCGTGTGCTTCTTCGATGCTGACAAATGCTGAGGCGGGGAATTTAGCAATGTGGTGTAGTCCACTTGCCAAAATACTTCCGTCACCCATCATTATTATCGACTCGATTGACTTATCTAGAAAAATAGTGGAAATAGTATCCATATCTGTATTAAGCCATTCTATCATGCTATACGGCGGATCGATTGATGTATCATACATATTATAATTACATGCAAAATATATTGAGGTGTTGTCATTGGCCATTTCAACACCCTTATAACACAATGCCATCTCGTATGTTTCTGGATAACCTCTGATAATATAATTGTCAGTTGATAGAAAATCTGAAGCGTTCTCGATATTATCATTCAATTTATATAACCTGACATCATTATAAAAATCATTAAGCGGATTTTCAATACAACTTGCGGTGACAGTCAGATAAGTTGTAGTGTCATTTAGCTTGATTACCGAAATGTTTTTTAGAGGGTCAGCCTCTATTTGTGGAATATTATAACCAGGTTGTATAATATACTTTGTAGTTACATGATTTAATTCCTTGTCATAATATAAGACCTTACCATGTTTGCTGTTATCACCCATAGCATAAAGGATATAATGAGAATCTGTTGCCACTATTTGATTCTCGGTATAATGTGCTCTGGGTGATCCAATGCCATGAGTACCCTTCGCATATCCTTTTTTATTCAATATTTCACCGTCAAAATTCATCCTGAAAATAAATAGAGAATCATCGCCTCGAGGATTATCATAATCGGCACTGACCGTCTTGATATATCCGCCTATTATGTCACCTTTATCCTCAAAAAGTGAAAATATAATAAATTGACCAGAAAATTCATTAGGGGAATCTTGCCATTGCCACCATTCACTATCCTCAAATGTGTCTATAGGAAATCTGTACTCACAGCTGTCAATTATATTAAGTTCCTGATCCAACTTACAAAACGATAGAATTGCATCCGATGGTGGATTGTCGTAGTTCAGGAAATAATCGGGACTGTCATAATTGTGTTCCGGACTGTACGTAAAAAGAGCGAACAGGTTTCCATCTTTTTCAAAAAGATATGGCTCGCCTGTAATTGATGTATAACCACCTTCCCGATGAAAGATCCGTCTTGCCAACTCATTGCCATCAGATGATAAAATCACGATTGCTGGATCCGCTGAGTAAAAAAATGAAGAATTTCCTCTTCTATAATGATTAAAAGACGCTATTGCAATATTTCCATCTGACAATTCTAAAGGGTTAATAAGCTTCAACATCTCGTTATCGTAAGGACCATATTCTAATGAATATTCCCATTCCTGAGAAAAGAGCATGTTAACTCTGCATAAAAGCAGAGTCAATAACATAATTATCAGAAGGATATTCTTATTCATGACTGCAATTTTAATGTAATTTTTCATATTCTATTTTTATTTAGTTAATGATTTTCTTTTTGAGCTATGAGCTGACTGCTGAGACGCTTCAATGTTCTTTTATATTTTATGGAAACATTGAAACGTCTCTACCTTGAGGACGCAGCAAGCCACGTCCCTACCTTAATTCTCAGATTCTACTTCACCCATTTTCCGCTCTCCAAAATCCCGCTCCCGTTCTCCGTTCCCAACTCCCAAACGTAAGTTCCGGAACTCCAACTCGAAGTATCAACGCTCGTAACATCATCTGTAATCTCTTGTTCATGAACCATTCTTCCCTGCATGTCATAAACCTGCAAAGTACAGTCTCGCAATGAAGTTCTTATATTCATCACATCACCGCCCGGATTAGGATAAGCTACAGCGACTTTCAAATTATGTGCATGAGCTTCTTCGATGCTGTCGGGGTCGAATGCCGATGCTGGGATTTTGGCAATATGGTTATATCCAGTTAACAAAATATTTCCATCATCTATAGTTCTAATCGATTCGAGATACTTCTCATAATAAAAAGTGAAAATAGTATCCATATCAGCGTTAAGACATTCTATCACACAGTATGGTTCTAGTGCTAAATCATGCATGTTATAATTACATGCAAAATATATAGATGTATCATTTGCCACATCAACACTATTGGTTCCTGGAGGTCTCTCGTATGTGTATGGACCACCTCTGATAATATAATTTTCTGTTGATAGATAATCTGAAGCATTCTCGATATTGTCATTCAATTTATATAATCTGACATCATTATAAAAATCATTATGTGGATTATCAATACAACTTGCGGTGACAGACAGATATGTTGTACTGTCATTTATCTTAAGAACAGAAATGTCCTTTAGTGGGTCAGCATCTAATATAGGATTGTTATAATCTGGATGCACAATATATTTCGTTGCTACATGATTGAATTCCTGGTCGTAATATAAAACTCGACCATGTTCTATATCTTTGTTATACGCTTCATACAAAAGATAATTAGAGTCTGTTTTTAATATCTGATTTCTTCTGTATCCTATACTAGGACATGCAAAACCATGCGTCTCTCTCTCATATCCTTTCATATCAACAATTTCTCCTTCAAAATTCATTCTGAAGAAAAAAAGAGAATCATGTCCACGAGAACCAATACTATCAATATCAGCACTTACGGTTTTTATATATGACCCTATCAAATCTTCTTTATCCTCAAAAACGGATAACATAAATAAATGACCGGAAAATTCATTAGGTTCTTCTTGCCATTGCCACCATTTGCTATCCTGAAAGATGTCTATTGGAAATCTATATTCACAGCTGTCAATTATATTAAGTTCTTCATCTAACTTACAAAATGACAAAATAGCATCCTCAGGTGGATTGTCGTAGTTCAAGAAATAATTGGGACTATCATAATCATGTTCAGGACTGTGCGTAAAAAGAGCGAACAGGTCTCCATCTTTTTCTATAAGATATGGTGTATATGTCATTGATGTATAACCTTCACGATGAAAGACACATCTTGCCAACTCTTCACCATTCGATGATAATATTACGACTGCCGGATCCTTTGAATAAATATAAGGAGTGTTTGCTCTTTTGTATGAATAATAAGACGCTACAGCAATATTTCCATCTGATAATTCTGTAGGTTCACAAAAAAACAACATCTCATTATCGTATGGACCATATTCTAATGAATATTCCCATTCTTGGGAAAAGAGTTTGTTAACCCTGCAAAAAAGTAGAGTTAATAACATAATTATCAGAAGGATATTCTTATTCATGACTGCAATTTTAATGTAATTTTTCATATTCTATTTTTATTTAGTTAATGATTTTCTTTTTGAGCTATGAGCATTGAGCTGACAGCTGACAGCTGATAGCTGACAGCTGACAGCTAATTTTCCATTCAATTGAGACGCTTCAATGTTCTTTTATATTTTATGGAAACATTGAAACGTCTCTACCATAAGGACGCAGCTACATTAATTTTCAATTGCAAAATTACCCTAATTAAACATGTGTGTCAAGTAAGAATTATTCAGATAAAATAGCTTAACAATTTGATAATGCGTATTTTATTTTCTGATGAAGTTCTGTGTTTTATTAAAATTTTATATTATCTCTGTAAGGAAATTATTCAGGTTCGAGCTGTTGATACCTAATTTAGCGCAGATATTGTTTCGTCTGCTTCTTATCGTGCTATATGCGACACCGAATAAAGACGCGATTTGTTTGTCGTTGAGGTTAACTATTACCAAACATAGATAATACAAATCTTCTTTCTTGTATTTGGAAAGTCGGACAGAAATGTCTTCGATGAAACCGCCAAGATGAATATTTGCCGACTGCAACAGCAAGCCGAATTCTTCTTGCGACAACGGATGCAGATCGGATGTGTCGATACCACGCCCCGACAGTTCGTCAATCTCGTCTAATATCTTGGAACAAACCTCTGACTGATAATAAGCCTTCAGATTGCTGAGTCCGGAGTTTCCTTTTTCTAACTTCGACTTAAGTCCTACAATCTCTTCTTCTTTTGCCTTTATCTGCTCAGAGAGTTTCTGAAGCTCCATGTTCTTGCTTCTGATTCTGCCTTCAACAAGCGAATACCTGAATCTGATGTCGTTGATGGTATCAGAAAGTTCGCCGACAATCTTCCTGTTTCGTCTGACGACAAAAAATATCACGACAGCAATAATGATGAGACAAGGAGTTACTATCATGATGACATTCTTCCTGACTTTTGCTTTCTGCATCTCATGCATTTTGGTTTTATGAACATTATACATATCCTGAATCTTCAGACGATCAAATTCAGTGTCAACTCTCTCGTAAGCCAATTGTGAAGCGATGTCGTTGTAATATATCCTTTTTTCTTCATTTCCAATTGAATCATAAATATTAGCTAAAATTTCTGCAGAACTGAGATTCAGGAAATATTCAGAGCTGCCGATGGCTTTCTCCAAATAATAAATCGCCGAATCGTATTGCTTGTCCTCATACAGCATTTCTCCATAAATGGTGTAATACGACTCTCTTACATTGTCGTGTTCAATTATGTCGAATGTTTTTCGCATGATTGCGTATGCGCTGTCTTTCTCACCTTCGTCATAAAACAGCATCATCGCGACACATTTGTTTATGTCTATCTGATTGAAATAATTGGATGGGTCGGTCTCCATGCATTTGTCGAAATAATGAAATGCGGAATCATTGTCGATTGCCATATACGCCATTCCCGTGAGTTTCAGGATATGTGCACTGATACTGTCGCTGACGGAATGTTCATACGACTTCCTTAAAATATCGACGGCATTACTAGCGAAACTGTTATCCAAATAAATGTATCCCAACGTGAAACAAGAACTCGAAATCATAGAATTATATTTCTTATTAAGTTCCTTGTTTTTCAAATCTTCGGAACATAACTCTATAGATTTGAAGTAATTCTCACAAGCACCGATATAGTCGCCACTGAAAAAAAGACTGTCCGCAATTCTTTTATGATTTTTAGCGGTTTCATAAATAGATGTTTCACCGACTGTGAACGATGACTGTTGTCCGTTGACTGTTGTCCGTTGACAGCCGAAGGCTAAGAGTAATATGAAAAACATCAGTAATCTCATAAATGCAAAAATAACTAAAAAACACATAAAGTCGGCAGAGGGAAACCGAAAATTATTTTTGAAATCAAGCTAAAGGCTTTACGGCGTTAAAATCCCGCTTCTCATGCAAAGTCCCTTCAAGAAGATAACTCTGAAGGACGACACCTCCACGTTCAAGCCCAAGGGTTTTACAAGACCACAAGTTTTTTTTAAATTAGGAATTAGGAGTTAGGAATTAGGAATGATTTTTTTAGACTAAGACTTTTGAACTCTAAACTCTGAACCTTTTTAGTAATGGAGTGATGTGAAAAACTCCTCTAATCCCTCTGCACCTCTAATTCCTAATTCCAAAATAATTCCTCAAAAAACTCCGGATATGATTTTGAAACGACTTCTGGGTTTTCCATCTCGACATGACCGACTTTCATCGCTAGCGGCACGAGCGCCATCGCGATACGATGGTCTTTGTAATTATCGAATGTAACATATTCTTCTTCTGAGAAATAAGGCAGTTTTTCAGGACATCTCATCCTTAAAACATCATCAGAGACATCTTCAAAAGTGACGTCGAGTTTCGACAACTCATTCATCATCGCCTTCTTCCTGTCGGATTCTTTTATTGAGAGATTCTTAAGTCCAGAAAATTCTGCATCTACTTGCAATCCTGCGCACGCCGCTACGACGGCGGGGAAAATATCCGGAGAATCAGTAAAGTCAAAAGTTATACGTTTTTTACAATCAGTTGTCTTCTTTATCATTACTCCGTTATCCACGCATAGCGTTTCTATTCCTAAAGATTTGAAGACTTCTTTTGTCACGGCATCTGCCTGCATGGAATCTATTTTCAAGTCTTTAAAAAACATCTGCGTTTTATCCGACAAGGCAAGAATCTCGTACCAGAACGCCGCTGCGCTCCAGTCGGGCTCAATTATAAAATCATCTAATTTATATCTCGAAGGATTGACTGTTATCTTCCTTTCATTGCGCTCGACATCGACTCCAGCATTCTTCATCATATTGACAGTCATATCGATATAAGGCATAGAAGAAAGATTTCCTGTCAAAGTGAGCGACAACCCATTCTCCCAGAGAGGCGCTGCGAGCAACAACGACGATGCGAACTGACTGCTCTGTTCGACGCTTATCTCAAGGTTGCCGCCTTTTATCTCGCCGCCTTTTATCCTAATCGGAGGATAACCTTCTTTTTCAAGATAATCTATTGAAATACCGAGACTTCTCAACGCATCGACCAATGGTTTCACCGGACGATGCTTCATCCTCTCGCTGCCCGTCAAAACGAACGTCCCGTCAATCATGCTCACGGCTGTCATCAAGAAACGTAAGACCGTTCCTGCATTGGCGCAATCCAATTCCATTGTCAACGGACAACAGTCAACAGACAACAGTCCTTCTGTATATTGATTTATATTGTTCAAAAGTTTGCGAAGAAGGACAGTATCATCTGAAGTTGAAATTAAAGTCGCAGAGTCATCTACACTTTGTGTCTTTGCGTCTTTGTGTCTTTGCGTCTTCCAATAATGCATAATCATCAAAGCTCTGTTGCTTTCGCTTTTGCTTCGAGGAAGGTCTATTTCAGAATTAAAACTAATATTTAAAGGTGAAACGTGCATTATTCGGAAAATTTGTCTTTCAAAATCATGATAGAATCTCTTATGTCGTGAGGCATCACCTCAACATCGACGACTGGTTTCTCTGGTTTCGAGACAAGCACAAATCGTGGTTTGCCGCCTTTGTTTTTCTTGTCATGAGAAATATATTTCATTATCTCATCAACATCAAAATCATTAAGATTCAAGAGATTAAGATTTCCTTTAAACCACATCTCATAGAAGAAGAGCCATTTCTCGTCAAGAGCGCAATATTTCACCGAAAGATATAAGGCTGAATATATTCCAAGCGCAACTGCTTCTCCATGAGTGAGATAATTCTCTTTATCAACATAATACGACTCCAAAGCATGACCTACAGTATGACCAAAATTCAAAATCTTACGCAATCCCGACTCTCTCATGTCAAGACCAACAATTTCGTCTTTTGTCGTCGCTGCTTTTTCTATGTAATCCAAATAGTTATCGGTGTCTAAGTCTAAGAATGAAGCATCAGCGACAAATGCATATTTCATCATTTCCGCTATACCAGATTTTATATCTCTTTCGTTAAGAGTTTTTAAGAATTGAGTATTTATTATTATGCTTTTCGGTTCAGAAAATAATCCTATCTGGTTTTTGTAGTTGTTAAAATTTATTCCGTTTTTTCCACCGATAGAAGCGTCTATCATCGCGAGCAATGTCGTTGGTACATTAACGAAATCGATTCCTCTTTTGTATGTCGATGCCGCAAAACCACCCAGATCTGATATCGTTCCACCGCCTAGATTTATCAAGAGAGAATCTCTTCCTGCATTAGATTCAAGGAGTCTATTCCATATAAGTATAACATTTTCAATGTTTTTACTTTGCTCTCCAGAAGGAACTACAATCTTGGTAATTTCTCTTTCTGGCAACATCGACGCTATCATCGACGAATAGATGCGATAAATATTTTCATCTGTCAGGACAAAAAACTTATCGTAATTATTTGTCATCATTGATATCTGCGACAAAGCAGCTTCACCGAAAAAAATATTCATAATGTTAAAATTTCTCTGCAAATTCTTTAAATACTTTTCCTCTCTCCTCGAAGTTTTTATATCTGTCGTAACTGGCAGCCGCTGGGGAAAGCAGACAGACATCGCCTTCTTTTGAATGTTTCTTCATTATACCAAAAGCGCTCTGCATATCTTCATAATCAAAAACTTTCCCTTCATAACCAGCAGTTTGCAACAATCCTTTGATTGTATTTCCAGCATCGCCTGTCAGCAAAACATATTGCAAAGGATTTTCTTTCAAGAAGTCAATCAATGGTTGGTAATCGATTCCTCTGTCGAATCCGCCGAGTAAAAGAAAATTAACATTCTTTATTGTCTGCAACGCTGCCACCGTAGCCTGCGGAATAGTAGAAATACTATCATTATAAAATTTCACGCCTTTAAAAGTTCCTACATATTCCTGACGATGTTCAAGAGGTTTGAATGTTTTAAGATGAGGCAATAATTCATCTATAGCTATACCAAAAGAATAACAGGCGCATAGTGCAGCTTTAATATTCAGTTTATTATGTTCGCCTTGTAATGGCATCCCTTCCCAGTCCAGGTTATAATCATCGAAGTTATAACTTTCAAAAGTCACATAACGAGTTTGCATCGACTCAGCAGTGAATGACAATCTATTATTAAGAACGGCAATATCATTATCGTCCATATAACGCATGATATTGATTTTCGCGTCTTTATATTTTTCAAAAGTGCCGAAATGGTCGAGATGCTCTTCAAATACATTAAGCAGCACACCGACGTGCGGCGACCTGTTTATAAACTGCAGCTGATGTGCAGAGAGTTCATAAACCACTATGGTACTTCTATTTATATTTGAAATACAGTCAAAAATCGGAATGCCGATATTGCCTGCTAGTATCACATCTTTTCCAGATTCTTTGAGCAGATGATAAATCAATGTTGATGTGGTACTTTTACCTTTAGTTCCTGTAACACCGATGACATGACTATGAAAAGCCTCCAAAAACAGATCAGTTTGTGAAGTAATCTTTGACAAATCTATATCAATATCTTTTACTGATATCCCCGGAGTCTTTATCACGATGTCATAATCGTCTGCCGCATCAAGATAATCATCTCCTGAATAGATATTATATCTTTTATTATCAAGACATTGCAATGCCGACTCATTCTTATCAGCCACGCCTACGATAGCATGAGGCATAAATTCAGCAAGAAGATTTAAAGTAGACTTTCCCTCACGGCCGAATCCGGCAATGAGAATCTTCTTTCCTCTCAATCGTCTAAATACGGAATCTATCATCTTTTATAAATTACTTAGGTTATCCTTCAAAATAGATTCAAAATGCTTTGGAAGATTATTCACCTCATCATATTGACTCAGCAAATAATTCATTGACAACGACCTTTGCCTTTCATCTTTAGCCATCTGACAATACTCAAGACAAGCATTAACCTCTTCCACTGTACCTACACATTCAAAAGGCTTCACTTCAACTTCTCCGTTCAATTGCTTCAAAACAGGAACCAAGTCATTGTCTTCCATCAGGTTCTTTCCAAATATCTCCGTCAGTTCATCTTGAGGAATGAATGGCGACATTATAATCCAGGTGAAAAGACACTTAGGGCATTTGCCGCACCAGGAATCAGTCTTGCTTCCGACATTACAGCTTTTGAATACTTTATAATAATCTTTATTTCCAGCAAAAAAACGAGCGATCTGCAGTTCATTCAAAGGTCTCAAAAAACTAAAGTATTGAATTTCTGAGCTTATATATTCATCGACATAAGTTCTAAAGTCATTTTCAAAAGCTATCGACTTGCTATACTGGTGATTTACTTCAGTATCTGGAACCGTAGGTTCGTTAGCACTCGATTCATTGGAAAGAGCGATATATTTTGAGTCAGTAGCGAAACCTAGCAACAAGGTATAAAACGCCAACATAGCTGAAAATGGAGTATGTCCGTTCAAGAAACCTTCATTATTCATTTTCAACATTGCAGGATCCAAAGTTCTCTTTATTATGGCAGTCTGTTCCATAGAAAATCCTGCAGTTTCAACGCATTCCCTTGTCGCGCCGCGAGGATTTATTATCATAGGAATTATCGGCATTTTGTTCTTAAGAAGTTCCACCGTCACGACCGAGTCTTTTCCTCCGCCGATTGGAACCAAAGTCTTTTCCTTAAGTTCTATGTTAATTTTTTCACAAGAGAACTCACCTTCAGGTATTATCTCCATAAAATCATTAACATTTTCCTTAATGCCATTAAGATAGAAGAACTCGCCCAAACCATTAAAATACAACCTCTTCCACCACAGAATCTGTTTCTCATCCAAATTATGAGGAGCGATATAAACCTTCTTAGGACAAGCCAGCTTCCAATAACTTACGAGTTCAATCATTCCGATATTAAAGATAAGCGTATCCAAATGACTGTCGTTCAGATTATTCCAGTCGTACAACTTACTTGATGGAATTTCGAAACATGGCGTGAAGAAAAATTTATCATCTAGAGAAAAATAAAATTTCACCGACAAGGTGTCATTTTCCAAAGTATAATCGTATCTTTGAAAACGGAAAAATTCATATTCTTCTCGTAAGATATTGTATTTATTTTGGTCGTAATATATTGCCATAATATTAGATGCGAATTTGACGTACAAAATTAACAAAAATGGATTTATAAACAAAGAAATATTTGTCTGATTTTTAAGAATAAATATCGTTATGAACAAAGAGGAACTATTTAAGATTCAAAGCAATACATTAAAAGTATCAATTGGTGACGTTTTGATTTCAGAGCCATTTCTCAACGATTTTTATTTCAGACGTTCTGCCATACTTATCGTCGATCACAACGAAGAAGGCAGTTTCGGCGTCATCATCAACAAAAGGCTCAACATACCTTTTAACGATATCATCATGGGATTCCCTAAATTCGATGCCGACGTTTATCTTGGCGGCCCTGTCGACACTGACAGGGTGTTCTTCATACACACCATAGGCGAGATGATTCCCGACTCACATAAAATCATGAGCGGACTCTATTGGAGCGGCAACATCAACGCCCTTAAGGCTATGATAAAAAACGACTTGATAAAATCACACGAGGTCAGATTCTATGTTGGATACGCAGGATGGGAAGGCGGACAAATACGCAAAGAGCTACAAGCCAACACCTGGGTAGTGGGGAAATTCGGCACAAAAGAATTACTCCACACCTCGCCAAACAAGATGTGGAGTGACTTTATCAACAGACTAGGCAATAAATATATCCTATGGAACAAATTCCCTTTGAATCCTTCGGATAACTGAGGATTAGAGGGTTGAGTGAGACACCTCTAATTCTTCACGGCTTCATAAAACAGGTCGTGTATCTCTGTTCTGAGGTTTAATTTTGACAACTTATTATTATCCGATGTCGGATATACTCTGTTAGAAAGAAAAATCACTATCAGATTGTTAGATGGATCCGCCCATGCAAAGGTGCCTGTAAACCCTGAATGTCCATAACTTTCCATAGATGACTGTTTTGAAGGTGTATAATATTTAGCATCAGGATCCAACTCAGGCTTATCAAAACCTATTCCTCTTCTATTTTCATTTTCAGCGAAAGGCGCCGATGTGAAATAGCTTATCGTCTCTTCCGAAATAAACTGCGTTCCATTAGCAAAGCCTCCGTTAAGAAGCAACTGCAGCATCACAGCCAAGTCTCTCGCATTAGAGAAAAGCCCGGCATGACCAGAAACTCCGCCCATCAACGCTGCTGTCTGATCGTGAACGTCACCTAAAATCAACTGATTACGAAAATATTTGTCATATTCTGTAGGAACAATATTAGCGACGTCAAACTTATTCAACGGCTTGAATGAGATATGATTGAGATTCAATGGCTCAAAAAAGTTCTCATCGAGATATGACTCAAACGACTGATTAGTGATAGCCTCAACAATTTCCGGAACGAAATAGAAACCCAAATCGCTGTATTTATATTTCTTCTCCTTCAATTCAGACTTCATTATCGTATCGTAAATCAAGTTTCTGAAATCTTCGGAAATATAGAGATTCTGCGCCACACGCACCGTATGTTCCTCATCTATAACTTCTCTATAATATTTCATATCTGGACGATTATCCTTGCATGTAATTTTATATATCGGAATCCAAGGCGTCATTCCTGATTGATGAGCAAGGAATTCTATCAACTTAATTTCGCCTTTATCTGATTGGTTCAAGAAGGGAAAGTAATCACCGAGAGTTGAATTGAGATCAATTTTTCCCTCATCGTAAAGTTTCATCAATGCGAATGAAGTAGCGAAAAGCTTTGTTAAAGACGCTATATCATAAACAGACTCAGAATGAACCACTTGTTCTCCTTCATATGTATATTTTCCGTAGTTCTTGTCATAAATTATCTTTCCATCTTTAAGAGCCATGATTTGGCAACCGGGAAATGCCTTCTGATTGATGGCATCTATCACTATAGAATCTATTTTTCGAGTGTATTCATTATCAATCAATGAAACAGGGAGCGTCTCTGGAGAAAGGAAAGCATCAAACTCGAGTCCAGCGCCACATTGATACATTTTCAACGAAACAGGAAGCTTGCCTTTTGGCGACATTCTGCCAAGCATCACATCAATTATCGCGTTAGCGACCATCTGGTTATCCTCATAACCAACAAGTATGGCACTAGCCTTTTTATTCAGAGACAATTTATCCAAAGCATAAGGACTTCCAAAAAGATTTAGAATCACCTTATTGCTTTTGGTAACCTTATCAATGAAGGAGACCATACTTGGTGTAATACCATAATTATTTGATGGATAGCTAGAAGTGTTTCTTACATTCACAATAACATAATCGTATGATTTAAACTGCTTTATAGTTCTTTTTATCTCTTCTTCAGAAATATCGCTACCCATAAGAAATGCCGTGTTTTTAATGCCGTTTTCTTTCAGTACGTTTGATATGAGTTTATCGTTTCCAAAAGTAACTACAGCAATTTTATTATCAGAATCTTTCTTTAAAGGAAGGACATTCTTTTTATTTTCAAGCATTGTAACGGCCTCATTATAAAGACGTTGTTTCAATACATAATATCTATTCTGATTCAAGTCACTGCTCAATCCCTGAGGATGTTGCGCTTTATATTCATTAAGGCCCAGCTGATATTTATGTCTTAAAACTTTTTTACAGCTCTCTTCCACTCTATTTCTTACGAGCGCATCCTTTTTAGCAGCGTTGATAATAATTTCTATAGAATTAACCACATTGATAGGAAGAATCATAATGTCGTTGCCAGCCATAAGCGCTTGAAGACAAACGCTATCCTGATGAGTTCCGTTATAAGCGCCCTTCATTTCAAGGCCATCGGTGAAGATGATTCCATCATAATTCATTGTATTTTTCAGCAAATCTGTCACTATATTTTTAGAAAGAGATGAAGATCTGTTCACCACAGGTTCGAGAGCTGGGAAATAAAGATGACCGACCATCGCACCTTTCACACCCTTGTCGATCAGATATTTAAACGGAGCAAGTTCAATCTTCTCTATCTCTTCCAATGAATTTTTAATGACAGGCAATGCATGATGAGAGTCGGTTTTAGTGTTTCCATGACCAGGAAAATGCTTCATTGAAGGAAGGACACCATTATTCTGGAGTGCCAATGCGTATGCCGCGCCTTTACGAGCAACATTATCAGGATTTTCGCCGAAACTACGGAAACCGATTACTGGATTGTTTGGTTCGTTGTTGACATCAATATCTGGAGCGAAATTGACATTGATGCCTATTCTAACACATTGTTCCGCGATTTGTCGGCCCATCTCAGAGATGAGAGAATCGTTGGTAATAGCACCAAGTGTCATCTGATAAGGATATGACAATCCATCGTTTATACGCATTCCCAATCCCCATTCGCCATCGATAGCAATCATGAGAGGTGTCTGCGCCATCGACTGCCATTCGTTGGTTTGTCGCAACAAAAGTTCGGCATCAGTTCTGAAGAATGTGACGCCTCCAATGTTGTATCTGTCGATATATTCCGCGATTTTCGCATCGAAATCCTTGTTAGGCTGGTTAGCTCTAAGATTCATAAGCTGACCGACCTGCTGCTCCAATGTCAAGGAATTGAAAACAGAATCGACCCATCTGTCTTCGTCATTCTGCGAAAAAACATTAAGAGAAATAATAAAGGCAAATACAGATAATAATATTCTTTTCATCGTTTGATAATATTTACAAATTGAACAAGTTCTTCAAAATCAAATGGTTTATAAATTATATTTTTATTTTTATCTAGAACATAGAAACTTGGCGTAGCTGTCACTGCATAATCATTGACATGAGGACTATTCCATTCCAAACCATCGTAATAGAAATAAGAATTGACTTTATATCTTTTAACCAAACTCCTGATTTTCTTAACATCACCTTTAACACTTATTGCAACCATAGAAATTTCAGGATTCTGTTCGAAAAAGCTTTTAAAGCGTTTTATGTTATCCTTGCAATGGTCACATGTATACGACCAGAAATACACTATTACATATTCACTTTCAATCTCATACAAATCGAATTCCTCATCAAATATTGTCGTTCCCGAGATATTCTCTGCCTTACTTCCAATTCTCACCCTAGAGTTGAATTCCGCTATTGTAAGCAATTCATCATATTGATTTTTATCGCATTTCAATTCTTCAGAATAAGGTATTCTAGTCATATAATCGACCACCTCATCCAGATTCATCAGCTTGAACGTCTCCATAAGAAACTGGAAAACGAACTTATACATCTCAAAATCAACGGATGCACGATATAATACGTTATCGGCACCTAGAATCAGAGACATCATCATCTGCTTCACATCCTGTTCTGGAGATATTTGCAATGATAGGAAGTCCAAAATCTTATTATTCAACACGTCTGTAGGTATAAGAGACAAGTCTTTAAAATCGACCTCATCAAAGAAAGAAGCTATAATCTCCTTACGTTGTTTATCATAATCCAAAGCAGGATTGAATGCCGGGAATCTATCAACACGAATCAGTACAGATGAATAATTATCATCAAGAGACAGAGAGTCGGTAAAAGACCAAAAGAGATTTTGCAAGTCATTATATTCCTTTACTGCATGCTCATTATCTAAAGGTCTCAGCTCAGAGAACGAATTCATTGTCCTTTTCTTATAAATCTTATATGCATTCCAATCGGTGTTAATCTTGGAACCAATAAACCCAACGGCCTCATCGTCAACATCCCTGACCACCATCTTCACAGGAGAGCCGTCATAAAGGAAATCCCACACATAACCATATTCTGTCTCAATCTGATACATGCCTTTTGTCAACTGAGTATTGAAATCTACACGCTTATCGTGCGACATCATAACAGAATCAAGCACTTCCATATATAAGCCAGTGTAAGCATTGAGATACACCTTCTGCTGAGGAAGATTGAAAAAAGTTCCCGACACCGTTTGAGAGAACACACTCAAAGGAACAAGAATAAACAATATGGCTATCAGTGATTTAAGACTTTTCATCTTCAAAATATGTTACTTAACAAAGATAGAAATTTATTAGGAATTAGGAATTAGGAATTTAGGAATTATTTTTAATTAGGAGTTGGGAGTTATTTTAATTAGAAGTTCGGAATTTGGAGTTAGGAATTAGGAACGATTTTTTTAGACTAAGGCTTTTGAACTTTAAACTTTGAGCTTTGGCTGTTGAACCTTTTTTTAGTGATGAAGTAATGGAGTGATGAAGTGATGGAGTCAGTAATGATAATACCTGAAATCCTAAATTCCTGAATCCCTGAAATCCTGAAATAGTTCCGAAGGAACGTCAGTTCCCAGGCAGGCGGTGGAGTGCATAGCACGGAACCCCTGCAAAACAATGGTTGGAAAAATCAAAGCGCCGAAGGCGCGACAGAAATGTGGATGATTTTTTCTGTCGTACCTTCGGCACTATTTTTTAGAATTTAAGAATCTTAGAACCTCAGAAATGGCAGCTAAAGTCAACGGACAACGGACAACAGTCAACAGTCCGTGGGTATGCGGTCGCTGAGCTTGTCGAAGCGCCGAGAGTTGTGCCTTCGACAGGCTCAGGCACCGTGCACAAAGTCTGTTGTCTGTTGACATAACTTCTGAGTTTCTAAAGTTCTTCACTTAACCCATTTTCCTTCTTCAATTTTCAATTTTCCATTTTCAGTTTTCAATTCCCAAATATAGGTTCCGCTTTGCCAATTAGAAGCATCTACCGAAGTAACATCATCTGTTATTTCTTCTTCATGGATCTTTCTTCCTTGTAAATCATAAACCGATAAAACAGCATTTCTTAAACCAGTTCTGATGTTCATCACATCACCTCCAGGGTTCGGATAAGCGACGGCAAGATGAAGACCATGAGCGTGTGCTTCTTCGATGTTGTCAATTCCAAAGGCAGACGCAGGGAATTTGGTGACGAAATTACATATTTTATCATCATTATTGATATAACCAGTTCTTCCAACAAGGAGCAAATCACCATTTTTAGTAGACGCTATAGAGCTTACAAGTGTATGCATTCCATCATTATCCGAAGTATAATACATACTTGATATATTCTCAAAATTAGCATCTAAATGTTCTATTACCACCCACGAATCAGTATCATTATACAATACTTCAACATTCATTGTATATACAAAAATCAAAGTGCCATCTTCATTTAAGACGATTGCATTGTTAAAAGCGTGGTAATCATATTTTCCATTTAAACCTCTTCGTATATGCTTGCTTACAGGTAATATTTCAGCAGAATTATTCAAGTTATCGTCTATTTCGTACAATACGCAATCGTATCTGCCCAAAGAACCGTTTTCATGATATCTTGCAGCTAAATAAAGCATATCTTCATTATTTCTAGCTACAGAAATATAATCAATACTTCCTCCATACTCTGGATGTTCTGTACTATAATGACGCATCGATTTTATATCAACAAAATCAAAATCCTTATCAATATACATTGCTTCACCTCCTGTATCATAACCGTTTATGCCATCCACCTGATACAAAATATAATGTAAATCCGTCTCGCTCATACAATGTCTTCTGTATATCCATGTATTGACACCTGCTTTAGGATATTCGTAACCTTTCATCTGCAGCATCTCACCCTCAAAATTCATCTTGAAAAAGAACAAGGAATCGTGATCAACCTGACCAGGAACATGGAAAGTAGGACACTTGAAATAAGCACCGACAATATCACCTGCCTTATCTATAAAAGATGCAAACAGATACAAGCGTCCGCAATTTTCGTTAGGCATCATATCCCATGACGGATCAAATCCGAAATTTTCCGTTGTGTCAATAGGGATATAATGTTCGTAGTTCTTTACAATATTCAGATCATCATCCAACTTATATAATCCTAAAATGGCGTTTGCAGGTGGATTGTCGAAGTTCTTGAAATAGTTATCCGACAATCTCTCGTGATCAGGACTGTATGTCATTAACACAAAAAGTTCTCCGTCTTTGTTTTCAAGAATTTGATTGTATGATATTGAACAATATGCAGGACGGAAATAATTGGTTCTAACCAACTCAGCACCATCTGCGGATATTTTTACTAATCCTGGATGAGGCACACCGGTTTGACCTTCTATTCTTGATACAAAGGATGCATTTATCAAGATACCTCCATCCTGCAATTCTATGACATCATTAAAACTCCTTACATATGGATAATCTGAATAATTATCTGTTTTATATTCCCATTCTTGGGACATCATGCTAACACTACAGATGAGCATTAGCATGATGGCAGACAAAAATCTTGCAACAAATAATGCTGCTAGTTTGAATGATCTTTTCATGATTGTAATTTTTTAAATTGTTTAATTCGAATTTTTTCTAGTAATGGAGTTATGGAGTAATGGAGTTGGCACTTCGACAGGCTCAGCGACCGACTTCCCTGAACTCCTGAATTCCAGAATTACTCAGTTCCTCAACTCCTCAGATCTTATTTAACCCATTTCCCACTCTCCACTTCCTTCATTCCTAATTCCTCATTCCTCATTCCTAATTTCCAGATGTAGGTTCCACTTTGCCATTTAGAAGCATCTACTGAAGTGACATCGTCTGTTATTTCCTGTTCGTGGATTTTTCTTCCTTGAATATCATAGACAGATAAAACAGCATTTCTTAAACCAGTTCTTATGTTCATCACATCACCGCCTGGATTAGGATAAGCGACGGCGAGATGAAGATTATTAGCGTGGGCTTCTTCGATGTTGACAAAGGCTGATGCCGGGAATTTGGTAACAAAGCACCATGATTTATCTTTATTTAAAGCATCACCAGTTCCCACAAGCAGCAATTCTTCTTCTTTTGTTAACACTATAGAGTTTGCTAATATAAAATTACCATCTTCGCCACTTGTATAATATATTTCTGATATGGTCTCGAATTTTTCGTTAAGATGTTCAATCACAACCCACGAATCACCGTAACCATCTCCAAAATTCCAATTCTGAGCATATATCAAAGTATTGTCTTCTTTTAGCACAATAGCGTTGTTTAAAGGTTGTTCCTCTTGCGAATATGATGTACCTCTATTGATATAATTAACAATAGGTAAAAGATCTGTTGTATTATCAAGATTATCATCTATTTCGTATAATCTTGTATCATTATAAAGATAACTATACGGATTTATTACCGATCTAGTTTCAGATGCCAAATATACTGTATTATGTCTGCTCCTTACCACAGAAATGTAATTTAAAGCAGAACAAGTAGACGCTGGGAAACCAGGTTGATTAATTGCTTTTCTATCAATAAGATTCAAATCCTTGTCGAAATATAATGCTTCTCCGCTTGGACGAAATGAGAAGTTATAACTATTATACCCTAATACCTGATACAAAATATAATGAGAGTCGGTTTCAAGCATACTATGACCTCTATGTCTCCAATAATCGCCATGTCCGCTGAGACATTCAATGCCTTTCATCTGAATTATTTCACCTTCAAAATTCATCTTGAAAAAAAACATGGAATCATTTTCGGCTTGGTTATGACTATGAAAAGTTGGACATTTGAAAAATGAACCGACAATATCACCATTATTATCAATAAACGAGGTGAACAAATACAAACGCCCGCAGTTTTCATTAGGCATAATGGAGATCAAAGGGTCATTGCTTACACTTTCTGTAGTATCTATAGGAATGTAATGTTCATAACTTTCAATGATGTTAAGTTCATCATCTAGTTTATACAATCCTAAGATGGCATTAGCAGGAGGATTGTCGAAGTTCTTGAAATAGTTATCCGACAATCTTTCATGGTCGGGACTGTATGTCATTAATGTAAACAACTCTCCATCTTCGTTTTCAAGAATCTGATTGTAAGATATGGAACAATAAGATGGACGGAAATAGTTGGTTCTTACTAACTCGTCACCATCCGCAGAAAGCTTCACTAAACCTGGATGTGGCACACCGGAATGACCTTCTATAGGTAATACGAAAGTTGTATTCACCACTATACTACCATCCTGCAATTCAATTGCATCGGTAAAACTCCTTTCATATGGGTATTCAGAATAACTATCGATGAAGAATTCCCATTCTTGAGAATTAAGATTTATTCCGCAAAGTAACATTAGGGAAAACAACAAGGTAAGACGTAATCTTTTCATAATAATTTTTTTTGCAAATTCATAATAATATTGCAAATTTAATATGGCAAGAGGTCTATGTCAAGTAGTAGGAATTACGATATAATCACATAAGATTTTATAAATCTTCATATTGCATAAATTTTATCGATAAAATATTTATACAGTTCTTCATTTTCTATATCTAATATGGATGCTATCTTAGTTTTTCTTGTTTTGATAGTACTATATGCAACGCCAAACAAACACGAAATCTGCTTGTCTCTGAGATTTAGCATGCTCAGACAAATATAATATAAATCTTCGTTTTTAAGTCTCGGGAAGTTTTGCGACAAATCATCAATAAAACCATTAAGATGCAGATTCGCTGCTTGCACTAATAACCTAAATTCTTCTTGTGACAAAGAGGCTGCTTCAGGAGCAGGATTTTCTTTTATGACATTCATGATTTTTATGCATATCTCCGAATTACGATAAGAGTTAACGTCATTTTTCTTTAAATTGGTCTTTTCCAATCTGTCAGTGATATTGGTTAATTTCTGTTCCTGTTCTTTTATGATTTCAGACTGTTTCTGAATCTCGGTGTTCTTTTTCTTAATTTTTCCTTCCACCAAAGATTGTTTGAACTTTATATCCCGAATCAGCTCTTCTTTTTCTTCAATGATGCTCGAAAGTCCATTGACGCGTTTCTTGTTCCTGAAAACTATAAGTAATATAAATGCTGATGCTATTATTACCATTGGTGTCAATATTATTGCCACTTTCCTCTTGCTTTGTTTTTTCTTAATCTCCGACATATTTGCTTTATGAATATTATAGAGATTTATAAATTCCGACACTTCCGATTCATTATCAAATCTTTCCAATCCATATTTAGCAGTGATGTCGTCATAATAAGCTTTCTTCTCATAATCACCTATCGAGTCATAAACTTGAGACAAAAAAGAGGCAGAATTAATTCGAGTAAAGAAAATCGAACTGTTCATTGATTGTTCCAAATAATAAATTGCAGAATCATATTGCTTTTCTTCACACAGCATTCCTCCATAAAGAGAATAATATGAATATCTTATGTGATCATGTTCAATGAGGCTAAAATTGTTTCTCACAATTTTCATGGCACTATCTCTTTCGTTTTTAAGGTAAAACAGATCATATGCTATGGCTTTGTCAACGTCTATTTTATTAAGAGGATTTGGATATGCCTTTAAACATTCATCAAAATAATACAATGCTGAATCCGCATCAAAAAACTGATACGCCAATCCTATCATTTTCAATATTTGAGAACTCATGTCGTCATTGTTTAAGGCTTCATTGCATCGTAAAGATTTCTTATACTTGACTACAGCCAATTTTGGATAAGTAAAATCCAAGAAAAATTTCCCAAGTTGCGCATATGCATTTACGAGACGCTTCCAATGATCTTCTGTGAGATTCTTTTTCTTAACATTCTTTTCTATTATTTCAATCATCTCGAAGTAATTCTTGGCAGCAGCAGGAACGTTACCAGAATCACGCAAGCTGTCGGCTGTCATGTTGAGATTTTTTAGATGTTCTATAATATCATCATGCACAATGGAATCCGTACACGAAGTCTGTTGTCCGTTGACTGTTGTCTGTTGACAGCCGAAGGCTAATAATATCAAAACTACAATTATTCTCATAGATGCAAAGATAAGAAAAAAAAGACCACAAGACTACAAGACTACAAGACTACAAGTTTTTTTTCTAACTTTGTAAATCTTTTAAAGCATGTATTTGTTTCATTCCAAAACATTGAAAATCAGATGAAAGTCCAAATCACCAACAAGGAAATATGGAGCATAGCTATTCCTATTATGCTAGGCAATATAGCTCAGACCATAATCAATTTTACAGACACTGCATTTTTAGGACATCTTGGTGTCATTGAGTTAGGAGCTTCGATGCTGGCTGGACTTTTCTATTTCGTGTTCACCACCATCGCTGCAGGCTTTGCCATTGGAATTCAAATCATCATAGCAAGAAGATTCGGTGAGGGCAACTATGGCAGAGTCGGCGTCATCTTCGAACATGGCTCATTCTTCGTTCTGTTTTTAGGAGCTCTGCTCTTTTCCATCTTATACTTCTTCTCCGATGCGCTGCTAGGATGGCTCATTGAATCTCCCAACATCTACTCCGCATCATTAGATTACATAAAATACCGTCAGTTCGGCATCATCTTCGTATGTTTCAATTTCCTATTCAGAGGCTTATATATCGGAATATCAAATACGAAAGCAATTACTTATTCCACAATAATAATGGCTGTCGTCAATATCTTTTTAGACTACTGTCTGATATTCGGAAAACTAGGCTTTCCTGAAATGGGTATCGGAGGCGCCGCATTGGCCTCATTATGCGCAGAAATATCCGCACTAATATTCTTCGTAACATATAGTTACATAACACTTAAAGACAAACACTTCGGCATGTTCAAGATTCACAAGCTAGAATCCGAACTGATGAAGAGAATCTTAAGAGTAGCGACACCAACAATGGTACAGAAGCTGTTCTCTTTCGGAGTGTGGTTCTTATTTTTCATCATGATAGAAAAAATGGGAGAGACTGCTACCGGCATCTCCTCCATAGTAAGAAGCATTTACATGATACTTGTAACGCCATGCTTCGCCTTTGCCACAACCACTAACACCTTGGTAAGCAGAACCATTGGCACAGGACATCCAGACCAGGTATTCGGCACCATCATCAAAATCATCAAGAACTGCCTAATATGCACAATGCCAATCATCTTAATATTAGCTATAATCCCTATACAAGTCATAAGCATTTACACTGAAGACTCAAATCTTGCAATGCTAGCAATACCATCAATTTATGTGATATGTGTTTCTTCCATATTCCAAGTAGTAGGCAACTCATATTTCGAAGCTGTCTCTGGCACAGGCAACACTTCTGCAGCACTTTATCTTGAAGCAGCCATACTGGTCATATACACATTATATGTGTTCATGATGACACATGTATGCAATGGTGTACAATGGGTTTGGACTGCAGAAATTCTCTACGGAGGCCTGCTCGCCATTGTGTGCTATATGTATATGAAACTAGCGAAATGGAAAGAGAAGAGGATTTGAGGAGTTCAGGAGTTAGGAATTCAGGGGGGTAATGTTTTAGGTAAAAAAAACTTCATTACTACATTACTAAAAAAATGAAAACAATATTAACAATATTTGGTTTATTATCATTGACATTGGGAATCATAGGGATTTTTGTTCCTTTATTACCGACAACTCCATTTTTGCTGCTGGCAGCGGCTTGTTTCTTCAGAAGTTCCAAGTCATTATACGAAAAGCTCATCAACAGCAAGCATTTAGGTCGATACATACGAGATTACAGAGAAAACAAAAGAATACCTCTGCGAGCAAAGGTATTCTCTCTTTCATTGCTTTGGACAAGCTTGATATATTGTATCTTTTTTGTAGCCAGCGGACTGCTATGGCTTCAGATTCTATTGGCGATAATCTTAATCGGCGTCACGGCACACATTGTTTCTTTTAAGAATTAAGGGGACTTCTATAAATTCCCCGTTTAAATAATTTTTGACAGTAACAATTAAAACTTTTGCATGCTTTATGTTTTTTCTTGGAATCTTTTCGCCTTTCTTTCAATCACATAGCTCGCTATGTTCTTTCAAGAAAAACA
>JAFZDU010000027.1 GCA_017561025.1 Bacteroidales bacterium
GCGGCCAGTATATGCGATTGTTTCGATAGGTTGGATGCGCGTCGGATGATGTAGTTCTTGCGGTCTTCTATCTCACTGATAAAAGCAGTGCCTTCGTTGTTCACGATGATTTGCACATAGTCGCCCACCGCAATGGGGTTGGTACTCCGGATACCTTTCAGACGGAAATTGCCTTTGATTTTGCAATCCACCAGTTTCCCGTCTTCAGTCTTTACCTGATACCAGCTTCCTGTATTCTTGATAACTAATCCGCGCACGTCTTTCCTTTATACAGTCATGATTTCCTTTTCCTTCGCAGCAAACAAGTCTTCAATGTTCTTGATATACTTGTCATGCAACTTCTGAAGTTTTTCTTCGCCATTCTTCTGTTCGTCTTCTGGCAAACCGTCCTTCACGGCCTTCTTCAACTTGTCTACACCTTCGCGACGAGCGTTACGAACACTGACCTTTGCATTTTCAGCTTCACCCTTACATTGCTTAGCCAATTGCTTACGGCGTTCTTCTGTCAATGGAGGGATACCGATACGGATGATTTCACCGTTGTTTTCCGGCATGATACCAAGGTCAGAGTCGATGATTGCCTTTTCGATAGGGCGGAACATGCTCTTGTCCCAAGGCTTGATAGCGATGCTGCGAGCATCTGGAGTATTTACGGATGCAACGTTGTTGATAGGCACCATACTTCCGTAAGATTCTACACGGATACCGTCAAGCAAGCGTACGTCTGCTTTACCTGCACGGATGTGTGCCAATGATTCTTCCAAATACATGGTTGCCATATCCATCTTGTCTTGCGCCTCGCTGAGGCAAGTCTTAACGTCTGTCATATTTTTCAAGTTTTAGTTTATACTTTTATTTCAATGGAAACAAAAGTAAGGTATTTTTTGTATTTGTGCAATTATTCGGTGAGAGTTTTAAAAAAAATCCCGATGAAATACGATTCAACTCGATTTCATCGGGATTTCTCTTATAGTTCAGTAACTTTGCCCATGAAAAGAATGATTCCCGTACTCTTTTCCTTGATGAGAAAGGCAAAAGGACGGTTCATGTTGAAGTCTATTTTTTCAAACGTAGTAGGTGGTTCAATCGAAATGTTTCCACCTACTATAGTGGTAGCAGCCGCTTCCGTTCCTTTCTCGTCTGTTTTGATATAGGCGGATTGCTTCAGGAGATTAACATAGATTTTATCGGGTGTCATTTTAGAAAGATTTGCGCTCTCGGAATCAAAGATATCGGTTATCCCTAAACTTTTCATGACATTTATCAAGTCGGCCTCGTATTTCAGCTCGAAACGAGGGAAATGGACATCCAGTTCTTTGCCTTTCATCTGCATGGATTCTGTCCAATACTCTGCCGTAAATGCTTGAAGGCTTTCTTCCAGAGTAGATTCTTCATTCGGAAGCAATACGACCATGCTGAAAGCGCTGTTCCCGTAAGGAAATTCAGCTAACTTAAAATTATCATTGACACAACTCCAGAACACTTTCTTCTGTCTCATCATCTTTACCTTACTTTGCTTGCCGTCGGTACAAGTGAACAACTCGTCTACTGTGGCAGATTCCTTAAATTCGCTTTCCCAGCCTCCCTTGAAATAAAGTGAGTTCAAGATACAGAATATCATATCTTCAGGAAGTTTGTCTATAATTACAGGAATCAGGTCTTCTGTCTGTTTGGCGCTCCAGTCATTGATAGTTACCAGGGCAAGTGGACTACTTAAGTCCAGAGAGGTTACTTCTGCATCATACTTTTCCTTGTTTATATTAACAAATGAGTCATATACATTGAAGTCGTTATGTAACCAGACGGAATTGGCCAGATTGAACTTGGTAGTATTGTCCAATGCCATCAACTCTCCGATTATTCTGTTGTAATAACTGTTTATCTCTTCCATTTGGAAACCTTTGAAACCTAATACGTTTTGTATTTGGTTCAAGGAAGTATCGTCGGCTCCATTGGCTGTCATGCTCAAAGCAATGGAAGCGCTGAGCGGAGATATTAGCCAATTGGTCTTTTCTGTTTCCTGTTCGTTCATTTTATTGAAAAATGAAAAGGCAAACTTCACATTTTCATCCACCAGTTGTTGCTCGGTTCGCGACAATGCAATATCCTTTCTTTCATTATTCACAGAAGAAATTCCGTCATCTTCCTGACAAGATGTAATCATGAAAGGTAATGATAACATCATTGCAAATAATAATCGTTTCATAAGGACTTGTTATTTGTTGATTAAGAAATATTTTAGATTTATTGTAAAATTATAATTCATAAAATTATATATTCTATCATACTGAACGGCGTCTGCAGCATTAAAGACATCATCTAAAAAGTATCCATTGCTATCGCCGTCCCATCCCCAATTAATATGATTGTAGCGTTTATATGTGTAACTTTCATCAAGCAGTTCTCTGATTGGACTATTGATATCTTTAGTCCATACCAGATAATGTAATTCTCTTTCGAAATAGCCATCTACTACCCATGCATGTCCTAATGTTTCCCCATTATTTGACATTTGCAAACCACTCATATAAATTAGTTTGCCATTGTTTAGCGCAGAATAAAAATTTCTGGTTTCATAATTCACTAGATTGGACGAAACTGTATAGCCTAATTCAGACAGGACAGTTAATGCAGCTTCTGAAGTTGAAAAAGTACCATCGGGACTTTCATAATTACTATCCGTCAATTCACCTAACTGCCTTAACAAATAACCGATTGCTTCATGTGCACTATTGCTTGCCATGTCATAATAAACTCCCTTGTATTTCTTGATTTCCGGCCAATCTAAATTTAAAACGCTAATGGGAGCATAGTCATATGTCAGGTTCAATTGAACCGGATATTCATAATGTGCCATAATTTGCGCTAAAGCCGTATTTACGCATCCGGAAATGCCGTTGGGAGCAAAAGTTCCCTCATATCCCGTTTGTCCCCAATGTGTAGTAAGTTTTGGTTCTATCCAGACGTCCGTAGTATCAATAACTTCAATAAGTTCTTTAATTACGCTAGATTTTTGGTTTTCTAATTCATGCCCTACAGTTGTCAAAACATAATTTTCAGCCATATCCATAAATAAATCTATTCCAGGATTATCATGCATTGACTCCGATGTTGGGTTGTAGTTTCCCTTTTCTGTTACGGCAATTAAGTCTGTTGTGCTTGTGTTTGCAGAGACGACAGCAAACCCATTGTCGTTTGCATAATTGACGACATAAAGCAAGGTGTCAGAACTTTGACTTCTCGAATTTTTATTTGTACATACATATTGAATGTTCTCCAAATCAATCGTTCTGGATTCTGCACTTCTACTTTTGTGTCCGAGAAGAGAAGTTGCATTTTGTGCTATATCCAAAACTTCTTGCAAGCTTCGCTTTTTAAGTTCGGGTACTGTTGTTGAACATTCTTGTAAAACAAATTCGTTTTCGTTTTTGCACGAAATGAGAACGAGGATAAGAGTTAAAATTATAGTTGATTTTCTCATAGTAATTCGGTATTAATTAAATCCACTATCGCTAATTCTTTTCCGCTGTAAAATTTGTGAAAAATATAATAAGAATGAAAAATGCAATAGGATAGTTCTGATGACTATTGTTTTTTGTTACTTCCTAAATCATTAAATGCTAAAATGACCTATTACATAATTGCTTCCTTGATAGATACAGAAATAATATGAACCTTCTGGAAGTTGTTCGATAGAGATGGCATAATAAGTACATGCAGGCACTGTAGTCACTTCATAGTGATACGTGTTTCCTTGTATGTCGGTTATGCCAATGGTTAGATTGTCTAACTGTTTTTCTGAGTAGACATACACAAAAGAATTGTCTCGATACAATTGTGGTGAACTGAAATCACGGTCATTTTTCTGTTCCCATTTGTCTTGTTTTGGAATTTTTTCTTTTTCTTCGGCATTTATCAGCAAAGGCATGCTGAAAAATAAGAGAAACAAGGTGATTTTTAATGCTTTCATATATTTTTGTATGTTAAATGTTTACGATACAAAAATAATATTGAGGGGCATTGGTATGGGTACACAAGAGTACACAAATTAATCATAATAGTACGCAATTGTATGAATCTCTATAATTCCTCGATGAAATGGTCAAAATTTCTCCATTGACAATCTTTTAGTTTTAATTTTTTTGTCAAGCGAGAGCGGATGTTTGTAATGGCTTGTTTTGTTAAATTTAAAATCCGCGATATACCTGACGGGGAAATGCCTGCTTTAGTTAACCAGCATACCTGTAACTCTGTATAAGAGATGGATGGTATTATTTCCTTTATATTCTCGGTAAAAAGAGGAAAAATTTTATCTATATACTGTTGTAATGCAATCCATTTACCAGGGTTCTGGGTTAGATGCTTGTCTGAGTCTTCATTAATGGATGATAGCCAAAACTCTTTGTAAAGATCTGATTGCTTGAATTCTGTAATGAGAAGTTCCTTCTCTCTCTGTTGTTGTATGATTTCTTCGTTTTTTGCCTCTATCCTTTTTCGTTGAACTTGTAAAATTTCTTGTTTTAATATGTCCTGCTCTGTTTTCGCTTCTTTTAACATCTTGTTGAGTTCTGATATTTTTTGTTTATTATCTTCTAAAGCTTTTTGGCTTTTTTCATATTCTTTAGCTTTAAGTTGTTCCTTTTTTTTCAGTTCATTTGTAGCTTGTATTTTCTTTAATCTGTAAAATGTTACAGCATGTATACTTATTAATATGGTTAGCAATAAAATAAATAATAATATATATAATATACTCTTTTGCTTTTCTTGATTCAATCGTAACTGTGTGTGTTTAGTCGCTATATGTTGATAATTATATAAAGCGTTGATTTTAGCAATAGCCTCTGTCTGAGTTATGTTGTCTATTGAATCTTTTAGAACCAATGCTTTCTTAATATAATTTACGGCTTCTGAATAATTACCTGTATTGCTTGATTGCGTGAATAAATGTTTGTATTTGTTGTATCTATGGTAAAGATTCCCATTGTCGGCTGCTTTGTTAAAATAATAACTAGCCGAATCGTATATGTCTTCGTTCTTATAAATATTTCCTAGAATGGAATAAATATGCGTTTTATCGTCGATAAATGTCAAGTCTTTGAGAAATAATAAAATTCTTTTGGACGTATCTAAGTTTCCTGCTTCATAATGGAAGCCTCCTAACTCTCCTAATATTCCATAATAACGAACTGAATCTCCATCAGTTAATGCTGTTTGGCATGCATTTTGATAATAATGTAAAGCGCTATCAGGCATGTTCTTTACGTCGTACATTCGTGCAATGTCTCTCTGTGCATACGAAATCTTATTTTGTTTTCCTTGCAAAAGATATGCTTCTATTGACTTCTTGTTTACTCTAATCGCTTCATCATACAAACCTTGATACATAAACAAAGTACCCATTTGATTATAAGTCTTTGCTAATAAATCCAGATTTCGGGCATTCAAATTCACTGCTTGTTGAAATGCTTTCAATGCGCGTGGAGCATCGTTCATATCCCGATATATACTTCCTTGGTAATAATAAGCCATCATCAATCGGTCCTTGTTGCCTTGTTTTTCGTAAAATACCACAATACGGTTGATCAACGAATCATCTGTATGAGTGATGTATAGCTTGTCCTTAGCTTGAATGGTGAGTAGTTGATAATACATCAGCGCTTCATGGGGGAGCATGGCCAAACTGTCTTCCATGCCTTGAAGTAGGTGCAATGAAGAGTCTGGATGGATATTCATCAAGGCTTCCGCTTGTCGCATGGTAAACGGATACTCCGTATGACGATGGCAAGCCGGAATGGCAATGAGAAGGATTGTCCAAATTGTTATGTGGAAGAATTTTTTCATTCTTGTCCTCTATTGTTACTTTCTTGCAAATATAAAATGAATTATCGAAATTGCAAAAGAGAAGCATGACATTATCGGTTTGAATACTATTCCGTCCTTAGGTGTAAACAGTGAAAGAATAGCGTCTATAAGCTAATCATAAGTTCTGATTCGTCAATCACAACTTATGATTCGCGAAACTGCATCGTGATTTGGCGGATCAACAGTGTTGATTTAGTTTTGCATTATCGTCTTTCACGGAATGGATTTACGAATTATTGAGAATTTGTGAGCGTATAATGGGATATTCCCAGTGTGTAAGCGTCTCCGCGATTCTATATTGTTAAGTTTGTCTGCTTCTTCTACCTTTGCTTCTCTAACTTAAAGACCATATAGCATATGATAGAAGCAGACATTCGTTTTCAGCAAACTTGGGAACAGTATGCTGAAGAACTTA
>JAFZDU010000028.1 GCA_017561025.1 Bacteroidales bacterium
CACATTCGATGTGTCCCTACAGGTTTTATTGTCCCGCATGATTTTGTAGGGACGCATCGAATGCGTCCAAGTGCGGCGTCGAATGCATTCAAAAGCTATAAGGACACATTCGATGTGTCCCTACAGATTTTTTGTCCCGCATGATTTTGTAGGGACGCATCGAATGCGTCCAAAATAAAGAGGCCGTCTAACAACAAAAAGTGAAGTGAACCCTAAAGTTTTTTGTTCAAACTTTGGGGTTCACTTCACTTGTTAGACAATTTCTTCTTGTATCCGAAGCTTTTTATTTGATAGCTTTACGTCTATTCTTGTCACCCCAGAGGCCGTAAACTTCACTTACGTTGCCTGCTGTGATGAAAGCGTTGATTTCATTATTGTTGATGTATTTCATCAAATCTGAGAATTCATCTGTTGACAAGAGAACTTCGAGTTTTACTTTGTCTTCACCGCTATAACCGCCTTTTACATTGTAGATTGTAACACCGCGAGAAATGTCGTTGATGATGAATTGTCTGATTCTTTCGTGTTCGTTTGAAATGATGCTGACTTTCTTTCTTCTGTTGAAGCTAGCTGTGAAATAGTCAACAACCAAACCGTTAATCCATGTTCCGATCAAGCCGATGATAACTAAACGAGCAGGGTTAATCATGAAAGCTGTACAGCAGATAACCCAACCGGCTACTGATACTGATGTTCCGATGTCGAAGTGTAAATATTTGTTGACGATTTTAGCCAAGATGTCGAGACCGCCTGTTGATGCGTTGATTTTGAACAATACAGCCTGTGCCAAGCTTAATAACAATACGAAGCAGCAGAGGTCGAGCCAGAGGTCACCCATGATTGAAGGGATTTCTGAATTAGGATCGATGAAGTTCTGATATGGGAAATATTTTTCCAAAACACCAATCATAGGTCCTAATATGAGTGCTGTGTAAACAGTCTTGATGCCGAATTCTTTGTCGATGAGGATGTAAGCTAAGAACAACAGAACAGCATTGATAACGAAAATAACTGTTGATACATTGAGCGGGAATCCGAAGAACTTTTCACAGATGCCGCTGATAACGATTGAGAGACCGGAGATGGTACCGATGATGAGCTTGCTTGGTACGAGGAAATAGTAAACCGCACAAGCAGTGACGATCATACCCAATGTCATGATAATCAATTCAACCCAGAACTTCTTTGTTCCTAAGTAGTTGATAATTTCTTTAAAATCGATTTTTAATTTCATTGTATAATTTTTTGGTCTGCAAAATTACATTAATTTATGATTCGTTTTTAATTTAGTTTACATTTTTATTAGATTTGCAAAAAAGATTTTTATGAGAAGAATATCGCTGCTATTCCTAATATGTATCTCATTGTTTTCATGCAATGAAAAATGTATTAGCACCTCGGTGAATGTGATACCGGAGCCGAAAGCAATCACGGTCAATAATGATAATTTATATCGTATTAAAGACATTGTAATCTCAGATAATTCCGACAATCTCATATATCCCCATAATAAAGACGAATATTATCTCAAGGCAGAGAAAGGTAAGGTATACATAGAAGGTAATGAAGTATGGGCACGTCAGACTCTGACACAGCTCACTAATTCTAAAGGACGCATTCCTGATGTTGTGGTCCATGATTGGTCGGAATATCCTTTTCGAGGTTTTATGCACGACACTGGACGTAATTTCCAGACAATAGAAATGCTTAAGGAGACTATCGACCTTATGTCGTTATACAAGATAAATTATTTTCATTGGCATCTTACCGACAATCCTGCTTGGCGTATAGAATGCAAGGCTTATCCTCAGCTCAATGACGCACAGTATCAGCGTCCGGGCCGTGACTGTGGAAAATTCTATACCTATGATGAGATACGTGAATTGATAGCCTATGCTAAAGAACGCGGAATCACCGTGATGCCGGAGATTGATATGCCTGGACATTCTGCTTATTTCAGAAGCGCATTCGGTTTTGGTATGGATTCTGAAGATGGCATGAAGGTGCTGGATAAGTGTATAGAAGAATTCTGCAACGAGATACCAGCCTCTATGTGCCCTTATTTACATATTGGTTCTGATGAGGTTCATATAACCGATCCGAAAGGCTTTATGACGTTTACGGAGAATCTATGCAAGAAATATAATCGTATAGCTGTAGCTTGGGATCCTGGACTTCCTTCTGATACTACTACAGTACGGCAGATATGGAATACAGCTGCCGGATCTAATGCGGCAAGCACAAAAAAAAGCGGACGTTATCTGGATTCTTTCATGGGTTATCTCAACTATTACGATCCTATCTATTTTACGAATAAAGTGTTTCTCCATAAGGCATGTGCTCAGTACTTCCCTGATACTAGCAATGCCATGGGCGGTATCTTATGTCTTTGGAATGACGTACGCGTGGATGACAAAACACGCATAGCTCTGCATAATGGCATGATTAACGGCATGATGACATTTTCAGAGCGCTTCTGGAATGGTGGAGAGGGAACATGCGAAGAACTTATTGCATTTGAAGATAAGATGTTATATCATAAAGAAAACCTGCTTAAAGATTATGATGTGAGATGGTATCCTAATGCCAATACCTCATGGCAGATAACAATTGCTGATACTATTGTTTTA
>JAFZDU010000029.1 GCA_017561025.1 Bacteroidales bacterium
CGTCGCATCCGGAGGCAACACCTCAAGGGTCTTATTAATGGCATGATACGGAACTGTAGCCAACAAAATAAGAGACAGCATAATCTTCACACCTCTCTCCACCTCAACACTCACCCTCTTCCCACTCAACCTGACCGGCACTACCCAATCCAGCACTTTATCTACTCCTGTTCTCTCACCACACATATTCTTTATTATTTATTCGGAAATTCTCGTATTTCTAACTGCCAGATCGACCTTATACATCAGTAAACTTGCAAAGTTCAGTTTTCTTATAGCATCCTCCTTTGTAATAGTCTGATTTTCATGAGCCTTAGGATTTCTAATACCGGTCATTGCTCCTGCAAACATTTCCATATATCCTTTTTGAACATTACGTCCGCTCTCCGTATCCATATCGGCTATTGTCAGAACGGGGTTGTTCTCAGAAAAACACTTTCTCATTAAATCCGCACCGTCACACTCAACGTCCCTTTGCTTTTTCACGATGCGCTTGACTCTTGAATTAATCTCCTTAAATGCAGACTCAATAGAATCAGCATAAAGCCCACTGGCAAATCTCTCTTTTGCTACACCATATATCTGCGGATGAATATACAGCCAGAATGGTTCGTGAGCATTTTTCAATAACATTCTTTTAATGTTTTCAAGACGAACTAATATTGTATCAGCCTCCCCGGGAACCATTACCTGATTTGACCTATAAATTAAATTCATCTGTATAACCGCCCAATCTTCAGTCTCATCCAAATGATTCCGATAGATAAAATCAGTTAACCTATCGTGAAATTCACGATATTCCGGAGTGATAAATCTAGGTTGTCCTGAGTTACATAACAAAGTCCTCACCATTCCAATCAGAGAATCTACTTCTTGAACAGCATCCATATATTATTTTATTATTGTTTACCCTTCAACATCTTCATCCACATAAAACACAAGGATATGTCAAATCGTGGCCTTGAACATTCACAAAACCACGTTTAACATCAAATGGATACATCTCCAAATATTTTGCCAGATTGAGTGTGCTCTACTTGTCTAATATAAGCCAATAACCACCTTTATCCGGTCCGACACGTTTAATACGGCCTTCTTTCGACAATTTCTCCAAATCTCTCTGAATCGTACGGGATGTTACTCCCAACTGTTTCGCTATTTGGCTAGCACCTAATGTACTATCGTACTTTAACAGATCAATTATTTTTTCCGGTCGTTTAGCGACATTTTCTACGACATTTTCTACGACATTTTCTACGACATCAGCACCCGAATGTAATCCTACACCCTTCATATACTTCTCCCCAAAATGGAAAGTAGTCCAAATACCACCTGCCCGATATTCAAATGTCGGAGTTGGACAGCCTTCATCCTGACAAGCCTCAATGATTCGTTGAATACCACGTCCCCATGACTCTATCTCACCTGCACGAAAAAACACATTAGCGACATCCGGATTATATGGACGACTACGATGTGAAGTCAACAAATCCTCAATTGTCCAATCTTCTGGAAGAACTGCAGAATTGTAAATCTCTAATCTATCATCAAAGACTGCGATTTGAATAGGACTATTGGATTCATATGATTTATGCACCACACTATTTAGAAGAGCCTCTCTAAGTGCCTCACGAGGCATAGGAAGACTTTCTACTCTTTGAATACCTTCATAACTTATCAAGGCACGTAGATATTTCGTAGTCAGAATGTCCAAGGTTTGCTTCACCTGTTGAAACAAATTACCATGAACTTCGTCTTGATATATCAAATCTACAGTTCCACGGAAATAACCAATTTTCACAAATGACCCCGTTACAAATTTCTCCGGATCAGGATGGAATGTAAGTGCAGTAGCCCTCTTCAGATAAGTACCTTCGAATAAGCGCAACTTGTCAAGCAAACCCTTGTTGTCATCCTGAAGATCTGCCTCAGTCATTCTACCACTTCGTTTGGCATATTTACGGAATAAGTCAAACGTCGCATTATCCAGATCTTCAACATATAGATATGGCACTGGCACACCATCCCAGGTCTTTCCCAAAGTCCTCATCATATATCTGTCGAGTGCAGCACCTTTCAACTCCTGATTGGTAGCCCCACTTCTCGAATAATAATGGCCTTTATAACTGATTGGATAGGGATAGCTCGCGACTTCAATCTCAATATAATCAAGTTCACCATCTTTCAGCTGATTAACATCAACGATGATACCCAGAACATCCTTCACCTTATTCGGAATATCCTCCATCAATCGCTTCGCATCAGCAACTCCACACACCTCTCCATTGTCGCGAACTCCAATATACATCTTACCACCTTGTGCATTTGCAAAACCGCAAATCCACTTCAGATACTCATCCCTCCACGACTCCTTAAACTCTATGTTCTGGTTCTCTTTCATATCTAAACTTGTTTTAACTAAATATTTTCCAAAAGTGATAAGGTTTCTCCTTTTGCTTTTTGCATAGATTCTATGTTATCCAGTTCTTTCTTAACACCTTCATAGTCTAACATCGTAGTCCCATGTCCATATGAAAGCAACTCATTATATGACGCAAAGCAATCCTTTGACTCTTTGCCTGTAAGCAAGGTTATTTCACTTAGTTTATCTGGAAATAGAGCCAATTCTTCTCTATTCATTTGTCGACGAAGAGGTTTTCTTAAATCTTTAAATCTTTGAGTAACAAATCGTATCAGGCTATATTTCGCATCAAACTTTGAGATTGTCGCCCCTACATAATCATCATTTAGGCGCCCAATTGTTATTGTGCGTCTAATTCCTTCTATTGGACAAATACTATCTATATACTTAATGATATCACGTGGTGAAGAAGAATATGAAACCTTAATGATATACACTTGCCTCATAAATAACAACGAAATACGATTGTCAACATCTGCAGTTGGCAAATTTTTAAAACGCCATACATTTGAATCATAAAAATGAATAAAATCTAAGCAAAGGGGCTTTAAAACCGTACATTTAAAATCAAACTGATCGACATCTGCATATATATCCAACATATTAATGTAATAATCTAAATTATTACTCTCGTAAATTCTATTTAAAACATCGCTGGATTTTTCGCAATCTTTATGTATAAACCTTGCTGCAAAATACTCTTGAAGTGACTTGTGAACCCATTTATAATAACTACCATCTATGCAAAACAGAGGTACTCGACATAGAATATCTTCTAAGAAATCGGAACTAGTAAAATCTAAATCTTGACAATAGTTTTTGGCCTTGTCAATTATTGACAATATTTCATCCTTTTCAAATTCAATTTTTTGTTGCGTTATACACAAAAATCCAATATAACGTAATACACGATCGAAGTCATCTATATCTAACTTACTTTTCTTCTCATGAATGTAACTATCTCCTTTAGACAAATCATGGGCATCAAAATATGCATCATACACCTGTCTATAGAATATATGCTTTTTCAATGGGATGGTTTGTTTATGATCAAATGCCGTATATAACAAAGAGACCAACAACGGATTTCTCAAAAACTCATCAATCATAGAATACTCTCCAGAACGAAGTTTATCGATCAATAAGCGTGATACTTCCCCGCCATTATCATATTTCCTTAACAATTCATATGCTTCTTTCTTTGTCAACGCAACAATTGTAGCTTTTTGAAATTCACCAAAACTGGCCAGTGCCGATTCCGGACGAGAAGTTAAGATAAAACTATTGTCAAAGGCTTTTGACACAAAGGTCTGAATATCAGAAGTTACACTTGCACGATTATCTGATGATATCTCATCATAACCATCAAGAAAAAAGATAAAGCTTCCAGTTTGAATAAACTCCAACAATAAATCTTCGTCAAACTCTTTAGAAATCGAACTAATTTGTTCATGAATCTCCTTCAGAATAGTTCTTTCTTCCGATAAGCGCCTCAGTTCAATATAAATCGGAATGCCATGGCCATTTTCTATCACATCAATGAACATCCTCTTCATCAACGTAGACTTTCCCATACCAGCGGTATCAGTAATAAGCAAACGGCCACTATATTCCTGGAGCATATCTGAGGGGAATTGCTCCATCTTATACTTTTTATGTGTGGTATCATCAGAATTACAGGTTTCCAGAGTAAGAGGCACATAGATATTCTTAAGAAATTTCTGCTGGTTCTTTAATGCAAGTGTATTGACTATGCTATATTTCTTATACGTACGATACAGATACTCTCCAAAATGCTCCCATTTTGACACAAAATTTTTCTCATACTCCAACTTACATTTATCAGAAAACTCTTTAACTTTTGGCTTGATAATATTCTCCAATAATGAATCAATGAATGGCTTTGCCATTTGTAAAAGTTCCGCATTCATATCCATATAAATTTTTCTTTCAAAGTTATAAAACAATTTATAAACTCCCTACCCCAATATATCCACCAGACTCTTCTTAACCTCCTCCTCAATGGTGCGATAACGGGCAAAGGCACGGCTGCCTTCGACGTGACCGGTCATTGAGCCAATGACGTTTGGGTCAGGGACTTTGTTGTAGATGTTTGCAATGAAAGTGCGGCGAGCCATATGGCTGCTTCCTATCTCATTTATCGGCTGCTTCTCTTCGCGACGAGTGATGGGATTCAGGACCGTCACAAGACGTGTAATTCCGCACTTGGTCAGCACAACCTTGATATAGTCGTTATATTTCTGCGACGAGATGAAAGGAAGAAGTTTAGTCTCATGGCAGTCTTTATATTTATCAATGATTGCCAATGCAGTACCATTCAGAGGTACACGCACAGTCCTGGCATTGTCGGCAATGGTCTTGGTGGCAATATATTCTATCGCCCCGTCAATAACATCAGATTTCTTAAGACGAAGAAGATCACCCACCCTACATCCGATGCAGCAATGGAATATGAACACATCACGCTGCATTTCATATTCCGGAGTAGCAGACAGGTCTGTACTCAAGATCTTCTGCATCTCCTCTTTTGTCAGGTAGTATGGAGTGCCATAGAGTTCCTTCTCACATTTGAACTTTGAGAATGGTGACACAAGGATAATTCCCTCGGACTGAGCCCAATTGAAGAATGCTCTCAATTTCTTGAAATTTTCTGACAGTGTGTTGGCTCCACGAGGTTTAGACTGTCGTTTCTCTGGAAACTTCTCATATATCTCAGGATACTCTTCATAGTAGAGATGTTCCTTCGACATAAAATCATACAGTTCATTGAGGTCGTTTTCATCAACAGTACGGACATCAAAGGTAAAATTCTTCCTGCCGCGTTTAGTCGTCCTTATAAATTCCTCAAACCTCAGCACTGCTCGTTCAATTACGCGATACTGATTTATACGACCCTCACTGAATTCGTTTGCATCCAGAAACTTCTGAAACCTATCACTAAACGAATGTGACTTATCTTTAGGTATACCGGCAACTTTTCCTTGCTCTTTTGCAAATTCCTTCAGAACCTTCGCCAGCCACTCTTTGTTGACCTTTCCTTTCTCCTTATCAACCTTATGTTTGGAATATAGGAATTTCTTCAGATCCTGTAGTTTATCATTTAGAGCAGCCTTGTCTTTATTGTCGCATACGATATTGGTCTTTATCTCCTCTCGTTTGGCATCCCACCAGAGAGGATTCACAGTCTCACCGGTAGATACCGTTGAATCTAAAAGTCGGCCATCACGCAACCTCACATATATAGTTGCACCATTCAACGAATCATCCATCGAAAACCCAGTCTTCGACCTCTTAAGTATGAAAGAAATTGTCATATCGCATCAATTTTCTGCAAATATACAAAACCTTTCAACTTTCCCCACATTTTCCCCACATTTGTAAAAACGAATGATTCCCAGTGAAGTTAAATCAACATCTTATTACTTTTTATATATTGTTATTCAATACTTTATACTATTTACAAGTTTTTATTCTCCTTTACCCACCTTCATATTTTCCGTTTCCAACCGAATCACATTAAACGCCATTCTAGATATCTAGGATGGCGTTTTTGTTTAGGTTGTTAAACATTTGTTAAACAGAAGGATAAAAGAATCAGATATTTACTATCTTTTATTTCCCACCTTTTCCATAATCCTTCTAATTACGCATGCCACTTCACCTGGCACCTCATCGGCTGTGTAGAATGGCACAACCTGCCTTGCACTGATAGTAATATCAAAACAATCTTGAGTCCACCGTGACAGTCGATTAAAGAAATTCTTTCCGGAAATAACATTATATGGAGATACCCAGCGTAATCCTAACTCTTCAACAGCCTTATCAATAGCTTCTTGCTGGTCGCAATCTGATGATTGCTGAATATTTGCTGTCAAACCTGTCAACGTATCCACCTTCATTTCCGAAACAATCTCATCAATCTTCTCTACCAACTCTTCAATAGAAATCGCTCCGCGTCTTTTATGCTTACTGATATATCTATAAATTACCTCGGCATTAATGACGAAATTCTCAATCTCATTTTTGCTCCAAATGTGTAAATCAATATTATTGGACTTGGCATGTCCATTCAACTTACTAACCTCTTCACTTGTATGGAATCCGGAATCAAAAATGCAGTATAAATCAACCGGCATCTCGCTTTGAGCGAAAATCTCCGACAACGAAGTAACGGTGCTCCAACTTTCCCAGCCGTTGATAAAGGCCTTCGGTAGAGTAATCAAAGGGTGTAAATCCTCTGGGTATAATATCGATTGGAATGCCGACAAAATCTTTCTTGAAGTCTCATCGCTATCCCACACAATGAAACTCTTTGAGACATACATTCTTGCCAAATCAATATTCAGAGAACCATTCAATTCCTGTGTCATCAACTGAAGCGAAGCCTCATCTCCGATAGGACGCAGTTCCGGTTTTCGAGAATCAATCGGAACAATGCAATCAGAGGGAACCTCCTCTATAATCTCAAGTGAATGAGTAGCAATGACTATCTGAGCGAACTTTGGCATCAGCAATCTAACAAGTCTCCTTTGCAGGTCGGCATGCATATATACATCTGGCTCGTCCAATACAATTATTGAGTCGCGTGGACACTGCGAGACAAACCACATCGTCTGAATCCACATTTGAAGGCCATGACCCATCCAACCGATTTCAGCCTCAAAATTGTTTACCCTGACAAAGAATTGGAGAATCCTACCTTCATCCACAAAGTATGCTTCGACTGGCTTTACTTGGAGAGTTTCCCATGTAGATTCTACCAATTCCTTAAATACAGGATATGACTCATCATAATAAAATAGTTGATTCCTGAAATTCCTAGAAGCTAGCCTCGTAAATCTATTATTATCTACAGTCGATTTCTGAATAACCTTCTCGTTATCCAAGACCGCAGATATTTGAGGAAGGACCTCAATCGTAGGGATATCGACTCGTTTGGCTTCAGCCCCACTCTTAATTGCAATCCCGCAATCATCATATATTACAGCAAAAATAGCCAACTCTTCACCTACATATGCCTTAATAGAAGTTCCATTAGTAAAATATCCTTCAACAATTGCAGGAGGATTGCCATACATGTTAAATATTCCGTGGTCGGCAATATTCATATTGACGAGATTCGGAGTAATACCTTTGGAACGTTCATCTTCCACCCAATCAGGCGGAGCTACGAATCTCGCTGTCTTATATTTCCTGCTTACAGTTGAAAGAATCTTCAAAGCTTCTATCAAAGTAGACTTACCAGCATTGTTTTTACCTACAAGAATGGCGGAACCATTAAAATTGATTGTCGTCTTCTCGTAACATCTAAAGTTTGTTATAATAATCTTCTCCAACATAGCAGGAACTAATATTATTGTAAATAATTTTCGAGCTGTACCCTCATGAGCACTTCTCAGCTTGACTCGTTATCAGATTACCACTCAGATGACACAATTTCTACTTTCCAGTCTAGCCCAAGTGCTTTGAACATCTTTTCCAGATGATATTTCTTTCTATCAGTCGAACTATGTGTATTCAGATAAAATCCGTCGCCTAGATAATATTGTTGAGACGGGTAAAGTGTATTCTCCCCTATAAGGATAAGATTCATCCCATCCAATGATAGATTCAGATTCCTTACTCTTTCCACTCCTATCTCCTGAATTGTGATTGCAAGAGTAACGGTAGCCTTGCTATCTTCAATCATAGAACCATCAGGCCTTGTAACCCTAAGAATGGTCTTCTTCCTATTCTTACGAGTTGTATCTGACACTCGAGTTCTATAATCCGTCTCAGTCTTTTCCTCCAACATAACATTGCTATATTGAAAAGGCTTCTCTATATGGGATATTTCAGATGATTGCACCAAACCTATATCAGATTCCATAGAACTAACCTCTGGTATAATCAAATCGTCACCAGAGGAATCATCCATTTTACTTCTGATGGCAAACTCCAAGATAGGACTAACTGGGAGATCGTATTTCCTCATAATCTCCAAAAGGAGAGTTAACTCTTCATTCCTTGTCATAGTCAGCATAAATTGCACTATGTTTTACAAAATTTTAGAGACCTACTACCCTATAATCTGGCATTGGCTTAGAGAATGACTTTTCAGCATCGATGTTACTGCACTGCTGACGGACGATATCGCGTCTTCGGATTGCTGGCTGCAAGCATAATGCATTAAATTCACCCTTATCAATTTGGTCAGCAGAAGTAATATGCGGGAAAAGCAACTTGAGGTATGCTGTTGCGGTACGCTTGACCGCTTTAGTGTGACGCATATCTGCACCATTAGGTATCTCCACCAAATCATCCACTATATGCGAATAAGACGACTCTGTACGCAATTGATGCAGGACTTCAGAGAAGAACTCAACATTCAGAGTCCAATCATGTAGAGCCATATCAACATTCACACGAGGCAATAACCAGCCCTCAATCATTCCATGAAAACGATCCAGCAAAGCAGACTCCCTAAACACTTCCGGCAATGTCTCAAAATAATTATGGCTTATCGGCTCATTGCTATCATTCAGTAGGATATTACCGAGCAACATCAGGCCACACTCCGACATAAATTCATAATTATCGATTGTAGCTCTACCATACTCCAGATAATTCTTCAAAAATGATTGCATCTCAGAATTGTCAGAGAATGTAATTGTCTGAATCTCATCAAAAGCCACCATATCATAAAAACGCATTATACCAGGAGCCTTTATTGACTTATCATATACCAACTTGGCACGAGAAACCTTACCTCCACTCACCAGCCACACGAATTTTGACAAGTTTCCGAACACATAACTCTTACCGGTACCTTTTGGCGCAAGCTCAATGAAATTCAAACGAGGTTCTATAAAAGGCAGCAGTCTGGTCAAGAATTCCAGTTTCTGCGTCATATTGGTGAAAGTTGAAGGAGTATATTCCATTGCAGAAATGAGTACATCAATCCACTCTTCCAATGAAAACTTGGTTCTGCAATTACGAAAATAGTTGATATCCAATTTCTCCATTGGACGGAATGGCTTGAACTTCACCATTTCCACATATCCACGAGCACCTTCTGAAGGAGCAATATAAACAATCTTCATTATGCCCCATTTCTCGCCATCGATCAAGTCGTCAGGATACTCTTCTATAAGATAATCCGGGATGAGAGTATCTGTTGCCTTGATTCCCATATCAGGTATCTGAAAACTTGTCTTGTTTTGAGCCAGACTTGTCGAGACCACGAAACGAGTAAGCAAAGTCAATGTCTCACCTCTTCTAAGGCGAGCCAATATTGCACTATTATCCTTAGGGATATGTGCATCAAGGAACCTTGTCAAAGCATCTCGCCTAAAAGACCCGTCAGGAGCAATATGTGTGGAAATCAAATAATCCTTAACAAAGGATGGCAGATTTCTTCCATTAAATACCTCGTAGTTTGCAGGATCTTTATAAACGGCAGCAGAGCCGAATACCTCCTTAATTTTATTTCCAATAGCACTCATACCCTATAAGTCAAACATATCATCTATATCCATATTACCACTAACACCCACGACATTGATTTTCATTTCTATACCTCCAGCACCCTCAGGTTTCACTTCAATAATATGCAAACCTTCTGCAATCCCCTCAAGTTCAGCTGTCCAATGTGTGCCGATTCGATTCATCTTGTAGGTCTTACCTTTACAGGTAAGCGAAACTCCTGTAGGCTCAGGAATAACAGACAACCTCACAACTGGATTAGACAGCATAATATCCTCACCAACGGTATTAATCTTATAACTTATAACCTTGGAAGCCACATCCTTATTAGAGAGCAGTATAAACGGCACAAGCACCTCCTCAGGCGTGCATCCGCCATGTACCTGATGAGTAGGAATCTTAGAAAGTGATGAATGTGTCAGTGCAACCTTATACTTCTGTCCTTCACTCTCGTTTAAGTGAACCAGATAATCTGAATCAGAAATAGCATCATCACTTGTCTTTATGTATCTTCCCTCGTGCTCAAATTTTCCGTCATACTTCTTCGACGATGCCTTACGAGAAAGACAACTCAATCCGTGGTCAGACACTATCGCTACAGTACATTTCTCTTTCTTGCTCGTGCTGACAATTTCCTGTACAATCTTCCTGATTACCTGCAATTCTTCTCTTAAAGTATCAAAGTGCCTGTATCCGTGAGAATCGTGGCCCAACTCATCCAGCTCACCAAATTTAACCACATTCTCTCCTTCAAATCTATTGTGGTGTGTGGATGATGGCAGTTCGGATCGTGTTATCTGTGATCGCACTACCTTAAGATTGCTCTTTTCTTGTTCTATGACATACAAAATATATGATAAGAACTCTACGCCAAGTCCATCAATCCAAAATACTTTGTCTGGTCGATAAACCGGATTGCTTTGCATCTCTGCCAACAAATTATGAGAACTGTCAAATTCATAATACCATTGGTAGAATGAAGAAACTGTAGCGTTTTTCGTCTTTATAACCTCATTAATTCCAGGCAGATATTTATCTTCCATCTTGGCCTGCTTATATTGCTTGATATAATCTATCAACCATTGATTAGAAGAATCAAAGTGAGAAGGCTTATTCGTCACACAATAAGCATCAAAATCAGGATAGAAATCCTTAATTGCTTTCTGAAGTCTCTTATTTTCAGGATGATAAACATACCATCCCATCAAAAGTTTCTTCTCGAAATCAAAGATGCCGGTGCAAATGTCAATTGCCTGATGCAAGTCGCCTGATTCCTGGAAAATCTCTTTGGTTCTCTCAAACAACCAATCCTGTTCACTGCGAACCAACACATTTTCAAAAATCATATGGTTGTAAACTATGACTCTTCTTCTCTCATCAGCATACTGTTCACGTAGGTTTGCAGGTACATCATACACGATACGCGTCGCTATCATCTTAATCAACTCGTTCGCATCGGTAAGATCCATTATAGCATCCACGCACAAACGGATATATGGATATTCTTCTCCAAACTCCGTATGCAGGATATAATTCATTAATAACCAACGGTCAAATGCATTATTCTCGACATCAGACCATTCTTGTATAATATCACCCGCATCAAATTTCACTCGATTGAAGTACGCTGTAACAAAGGACCTGAAAGAGAACGATGATAACGCAGATTTGTCAATATGTTTCAGCATCTCCTCCCAAAATGCCTTATCAGCATCCCTGTAATCAAATGGGAAATTCAGATCCAAAAAGCAAGTCATAAACTTGTGTGCATTTTCAATCCTCGTAAAGTTAAAAATGTTATCCGGCCTTGAATACTGATATTTTGCAGCAATGGGCCTCGATGTACATACGATTCTCTCTTGAGGGGCCTGAACTTTCCAGAACTTGAGCCACTCTCTTAAGGAATCCAGTTGGCACTGAACAGCACCATTCGGCAATGTGAAATCTTTATACTTTGCAAAGAAGACCTCTACAGACTGTGCTTCTGCATCATACCTCCAAATCGGTGCACTTTCCTTTATTCGCGCAAAATGATTCAGAAAATCAGTAAAACGATTCTGGAGTCCAATTAGTGGCACATAAATACGTTTCTGAGGATTATGGATATCCTCTAAAAGCATAATCTCATTAAAGAATCCTCTGAAATCATCATCATTATAAAAACGCACCAACTCAGAGAATGGAGTAACAAAAGTGGACTCCCTACACGATTTTATAGCATCTTTCAATGTATCTTTTGTTATCCACTCATCATCCTCTCCATCGCTAATAAGATTCTCTAAATCCATCGGCTCAACATCAATATCCGCCATAAACTTCGCTAACTTCTTGAACTCATTAAAGTTATTGAGCATTATGAAGCGTACTGCATAACGCTGGGCCAGCATATCACGAGTATCTCTATCACGGATTATCTCATGTTTCAGGTCTTCAAACGAATTGAAAACAATTACTTTTTCTGCCGAATCCATATGCTTAGACTTTTAACTGCCAAGATAATCAATCACAAACTGAGAAACCTCTGGATGACTCTCAATCATATCCAGGACCACTTTCTGCCACATCATACTTGGCATAGTCTGCTCCTTAACAAGATTCTTTGCCTTTCTAATCTGGTCCTGTGCAGGAGCCGGAACATATACCGGAGTTACCGGAACAACAGGCTGATTCGGGTCGAATGGGTCAACTGGCGGATAGACAGGCTGCGCAGGAGTTTTAATCTTATTGATGTAGAATGACATTACGCGAGACTTCACATCCTCCTCCCTTCGGAATGCGATTTCCGACTGCATGTGAGACAAGTCTTCCTCAAGTTCTTCAAGCCACTCATCCTTTAGTTCAACCTCCTCGATACTATGTATGAAATTATTAAAACCATTCTTGTAATTCTGATTGTTCGTCAGAAGAACATAAAGGTCAATCTGGTCATTTTTAATCTCCTTCAGCAATTCCTTTATCTTAGGAAGAGAATAACTATCCTGGTTGAATAATGATATCAGGTCACTAATAGCCTTCTTGCAATTTTCCTTCTCCTTGATCTTATCGCAATACAGAAGAGACCACAGTGGATATCGCGCAACCTGCTTGCAGAATTCTGTAATACACCACTTTGCGTATGTAAGACTCTTCAAATCGCTCATGCTCACGCCTCTAACTATGCTCAGATTAAAGACCTCGCCAAGAATACTTGTCAGATTACGTTCTTCCACAGATCCGAAACGAAGAAGAAGTTTGTTACTTGGTTCGCTTACACCGCCATCCCACATCTTGAGCAAAATCTCAATCATATCATTAAGTTTCTCATCACCGACAGGCTGAGATGTACTTGGATTGAAAAGATCGTCTTTATGCTTTCTAAGAGCAAATCCTAGAATCGCATAATTGGCAGGGTTAGCAAATAGTCCGAAAGGCGGGCGCATCAATGGAGCAAGAATATCACTTAACGAAAACCTGTCGGCATATTTCTTCTTAGCAGCCTCTATCAGCATATCCATAGCCTGACATACTGTATTAAGCCAAGAATTGCCAGCAATGGCTGCCTCAGTCAATTCACAAGTATCCGTTACAAGGTTATTCTCGCCATCAAGGAAAATCTGCTTAGTCGGACGTACAGAGCCACCGAATGACAGAAGTTCATCACGAGTCCTCTTTTGTAACATCTGAAGTGAAAGCGTCTTGAAGTTCTTGTTTGCAAAGTATGTCATCGCCTCATTTTGCAACGCCTTTACACTCTCCATTCCGTTAGGAAAGACCTGAACACTGAACTTCTTGTTTATGACGCTATATATATTGCTGAAAATACCTTCACTCGAACGTTTGCCGTTGAAATACATTGTGTATGTACCCCCGCTCATACGATTCTTCCACTTGGCCACATATTCCTTGGCAGCATTTTCAAACTGGCTTGCATCATCGGTATTGAAATGTGAACGACTCACATTGGACTGCGCTACTGCATCGATGAAATGAGTCTGAGCAGTTGGCGTAAACACTTCCGATGGAATTATAAACATCGTGTTTTCAAACTCTTCCGAAAAGGCCTTCACCCTATTCTCCATAATATCCCTTGCTTCATCTGTAATAGAGAAGAACAAGGCAACATGAAGGTAGTTAGGTTTCTCACGAGTGTACTTATTCAGCTTACTACGAAGAACCGCCTCTGCTTCTTCACAAGCATAGAACTGTGGCTCACACTTACGCATCAAGCGTTCTCCTACCATGAAAATTCTCTCAATTTCCTGCCTGCTTTTATCATTATATCTAAGATATTCGACAGCGATCTTATAGGTGCTGGCAACTGCGTTCTTTTCCTTCGTAATCTCAGCAGGGTTGTAAGACGACACTGAAATCTTAAACTCTCCAAAGATATCCCTTGCAATGATTTTTGTCTCATCCAGCCAATTAAGAATAACATCCATCTTCTCCTCACAGCGGTCTCCAGAGAAAATATACTTGAGATTTTTGTCATTCGGAGCGTATTTTTCAGGCGAACTCTTGAACTTTACACTAAGAGCGTTCAGCAATAGGATAACTTTAAATACACGCTTATAATCATCACCCATTGCATCTACTTTGCTTCCATGTGATGAATACACATTAGTGAAAGCTGCACAAAGCGGCTCGTTTATAAACTCGGAATAGAAGAAATCCCATAGCCAGTCCGCAGTGAGCATCATCCTCTGGTCATAATTCGTTGGCTCATTGATGAACTGCTTAAAACCGTGATGTTCGTCATTCATGAATTTCAGGACACTTCTGTTCGCTGAACCCATGATATTTGCCATCTTTGAGCAGAGGAAGGCAGTATACGGGTGCAGAGGGAACAGATTCTGAATATGTTCCTTCTCGTCCTGATTATTGCTCTCACAAAGATAATTATATACACTCTTGTCAATCTTATCCTTGATACCCCAAGTTGAGATATTCATCTTCATCATATCCGGAATACTGAACGTATGACGAAGAATCAGATAAGTTGAGATCTCATCCATCTGATAATCAACACTATCATACCGGTCGCTCATCTTTGTGATATCTTTGCCCTTTGCATCCAGGCTTGAGCTCTCAGTACGATGCGAAATCAGATAAAGGAAGACATTATTATTCTGTGACTTCTCCGCAATATTCTGAAGCACATTGATTCTATCACTCTTCAGGGTGTCCATCACGCTCGTGAACTCATCCCAGAATATAATCAATCCGTCAGCGATTCCCGCCTTCTCAATCTCCTTCTCAACTTCCACCAACCACTCACTTATACTATCACTTGTCAGATAAGTCTTATCCGCAGCCAATGCCTCTTCAAGATGCATGAAGACATCAATATCATTATTCCTGAGCTTAGTCAGCAGCTTTGTGTAATTCGATGCTTCTGAAGCAAGTTCATCATTATTTTCTAATAACTCAGGAATTCTGTTCTCATGGCTCTCCACCCAACGGATGGCTTCGTCAAAATCCGAACGTACAATAAGATCTGGATATCCCGCAGCAACCAAAGCCTTCTTTGTCTCGCGCTGGATTGACAATGAGAAACGAGGAATATTATATGCACCTTCAACGCCTTTCAATACAACCGGGAAATACCTCTTTTGTTTGCGGATTGCCGTCAACTGTGCACGTGTAGCCTCGTTAGGGATACTCTGAATATAACCGTCAATCTCCTCTGATGGGTCACAAAGCAAGTGTCGCACAACACTACTTGCGTGACTCTTACCCGTACCGAAAGTACCGCGTACCCACATCGAACGACGTTTGCTTATATCGCTCGAAGTAATGGCTGTTATACTGCGCTGCAGTAAGTCACAGAACTGTTTGGTCGGGATAAATGTACGCCACATATCTGGCGTTTCATCAGTCATGTCATAGACCGGCAGGAAATCCTGCATCTTTATATAGTCAGAATACTTGGTTGCCATAGTGATTAAGTTTTAGAGCATCATCTTAAGAATATCAATCGACTTGAGGTCTTCACGAAGAATGATATTGTCAAGACCCATATTCAGTTCAGCACGAAGCACGTGATTACCCTCCTCCTGAAGACTCAACAGCAGTCTCTCAAAGGAATCCCTATTTATACCGAACTGGCGATAGATTCCTTCTTTTTGATTCTCGTCGTAGAATTCTGAGACTGTCAACATATGACGGTTCTGACGTTCAGCATAACGAAATAGAGAATATGCAACCGCCACAAGAGAAATGTCGTTAAATGGTAGACGGCTAAAGACCGGCTTATTATTCTCCTTTGATATCACACCTACGTGAATCCTATCTCCTAATGGAGAGGAAACAAAGGCGTTTTGCAAAGAACCAAGTGCATTTTTACGGACTGAACCACTATACATGCCCAATGATACTTCCATCATCATTTCCACTTCAGCCTTAGTGTACGACTTATTATAAGCGATATTACAAGCATACCAACTACATATTTCTGAATTACATGTAAGATTAATCCATATGATCTCCCAAATTACATCTGCCTTGATTCCATACTTCTCTGCAAAGAGTTTTCCGATTTCAGTAATTTCTTTAGAATCAGTTTTTAAAATTTCAGAATCTCTCATCCAATTAAGGAATGGATTCATCTGATTCTCTTTGTTGATTCCATGATCATCATTGTCAAAGAATGTATCGACGTGCTCCATATAAAACTGTAGCCACTTCTCCCTAAAACCGAAATTGTTGTAACGATTAATAGTAGTTTTCTTGTCTTTTTGTGCTGCCATTTTAATACCTTCTGATTGTTTAAGTGAATTAGCAGAAATACATCCATCATCTTTAAAATCAAGACAACGACGACATTTCACACATTTATTATTATCTATTTTAACTATTGGGACTACATCTAAAGCACCAGTCGGACACTCAACCTCACATAACTCACAATGTACGCAATATGTAGTCTTGTATAGAACCCGTTTCAGGTGACTAATGAAAAATGGGTTATCAAGAACATTAAACGCTTCTACGAGTACCGTATGATTATTATCATCAAAGGTAAGACGCATAGAAATTATTTCTCGATTGTACTTAATCTGTCCATTATAGACATATCCCTCTTTCGCCCAAGATGAGTTACCTAATACTTTTATCCATTCAAAAATATTCTCTTTTGGGTAAGTCAATAATGCCTTGAAATCAGGTGATTGCAGGGTACTGATGATACTTACTTTAGATTTCGTTTCAAATCCTTTACCACCAGCGCGTATCTTCCAATTCCCCGTTTTAATATAACTCTCAACATCCTTGACACCGCCCTTAATTACCATTTCGCGTACCTTATCCAGAAATGGCTTAACAGTATCAGGAAATATATGATTACACAGATAGTCATTCCAGTCTGAACCAAATGGACAAATTACACACCCAACTCTACCAAGCCCTTTTCTATAAGCAGGATTGATTGGTAATCCGTTTAGGAAAATGTATAACCATACCTCTGAAGTATTCCATTCAAGAATAGGACTTACATTAAGAACATTGGTGTGTTTTGCGTCTTTTGCGACTTTTAAATAAGTAGAACGCCTCACGCTTTCTTCTGCACGTGTACCAATAAAGGATAACACATGAGGTTGTCTTCCTAATTTAGACTCTTCTTTGAGAAGTCTATACAGCGGAGCGGTTTTCATCACTCCACAACACCATCTATGAACATTACTTGGAGACCCCATCAGATCCCAATAAGTAAGCACATGTTCATGGTTTTTAGCAAGAAGGAATTTAATGTTCGGGTGCTTCTCCCCATAAAACTTAGCAACCTTATCATAGAGATCTAATGATGTCGGTAATTCATAACCGGTATCAGAATACACTACAATTATATCTTCTCCTGGAATAACTCTTGCAACCAAATCTAACATTACTTGAGAATCTTTTCCACCTGAAAATGACGCAACATACATTTCAATGTCATTATTCAGGATTGGGGATTTACCAAGTTCCTCGGCTCTACTCAAAGGCATAATATCAAAAGAATCACAGTCTTCTTTTACAACCACATGCTCTTCTTTTGTTTTCTTAGTGAGATTGCTTGCTAGCCTTTGAAAATCCAATGATGGATTATTCTGTGAAACCTCACGAATGTTTTTATATCGACGATATGTCTGATTGATGAAATCCATTGCCTCGTGCTCAATGATGAACATCGTATCCTCATTGAGGGATCGAAGGCGTTCCATATCAACCGGCGACAGAATCAATGATTCAAAACCATCTTGTTGGATAACGGTAGGGGCATCGAAGACATTGCCACCCTTTACTTCAAGAACGAAATCTCCTTTATAGAAATATCTCCTGTCACATGCCCAAAGCAATGGTTCATCTACGTGAGGATAAATCCACCCCATTTTATTAAGACCAAGCAGGTCAAGTTCTTCCCAGAAAACAGGTCTCGGAGAAACATTCAACGCATCACCTTTTGATGACATCGTCAATTGAACTCCATTACTTTGCGGATCCCATATTACCTTGAACATATTATTCCTCGCCGTGTTTAATAGTTCTCCTTGACTTCAAGTTGAACTACACACAAATGGCGCGGACCAACTTGTGTTATCCAAGGTATCCCCATACCCAATCAATCGAGTAGGAGGAAAACAAAGTAGGTTTTCCTCCTACTTTTGTTTTCCGACCTCTCACACCACCGTACATGCGGGTCCGCATACGGCGGTTCCTTATCTGCAATAATACTTTTCGTAGTATCCCACCAGCGACGGGTAG
>JAFZDU010000030.1 GCA_017561025.1 Bacteroidales bacterium
AAAAAGTTTTATGTTTTCCAGTCTTCGAGTAAATCGTAAGAAAGAGAATATCCCCATATCGATGGCGTGACTCTTATTCATTATCCAGAACGCTCCGCCGATAATAAGGATAAAAACGATGATTGAACTTTGCTTCTCAAAGCCTTTGAACAATGCCGAGAATATCTGCCAAGTCTGCGGTTCCGACTGATAATCGTTGCAATATTGCTCTGGAAGCTGGTCCTGGTAATAGAAATTCATCGATGTCACTTCCACTCCATTTTCTATTACATTTTCCTTAATATAATATCCAGGCTTTACCATCCATGTCATCACTGCTGCTATTACAATGATAAAGAACACTATAACAAATGTATGAGGTACTTTTTTCTGAGCCATAAATTTATCTTTTGTGCAAAAATAATGGTTTTATAGAATATTTCAACAAATTCATTGAAATTATAATAAAAATTAGGGTTTTGAACAATATTATTGTATTTTTGCATTTTATTCAAACAAATATTTTTTTAAAATGATTAACAATTCTCTGACACCTTCTGACATCATGGATCTTATCACAGACTACAAATCTGAGATAAGGAAATTAACTGCAAAAATCTCATTTTGTGAAAATAGAATTTTCGAATTAGAAGACATGCTTAACAAAAACAGCATGAATTCCAATTATGACAATATAAGCAACATATACAGCAAGCCTACCAGACCAAGAAAAAAGGAGTTAGCGCCTCGCAAGCCTTATCCTTTATCAGATTGGGACAAGATTATCTTAGACATCTTCAATGAAAGCGGCAAGGCACAGCTAAGCAAGGATATATATGAAAAGGCTTTCGCCAAATCCAAAGAGGCAGGCATCTTCCTCGACGACATCAGGAGCAAGGCTAAAATCAACCAATGTCTGGTGAAATTAACGAATCGCCGCCACGACCTTAGAAAAGTAAAATATGGAGGACGCGGTTTTGCCTACTGTCTGCCAGAATGGTTCAACGAAAACGGACTATTGAAACAAGAGCACAAAATATAAAAACAATAAAAAAGAGGCTGTCTAACAAGTTTTAGACGGCCTCTTACAGATTTTATTGTCCCGCATGATTTTGTAGGGACGCATCGAATGCGTCCAAAATAAAGAGGCCGTTTAACAAAAAAAAGTGAAGTGAAGCCCAAAGTTTGGACAAAAAACTTTGGGCTTCACTTCACTTGTTATACAGCTTCTTTTTTCATTATAACATCAAGAAGCTCATCAAGACACCTGCCGCAACCGCAGAACCGATGACACCCGACACATTAGGAGCCATAGCATGCATGAGGAGGTGGTTTGATGGATCGTATTTCTGACCTTCCACCTGAGAAACGCGAGCTGCATCTGGCACAGCAGAAACGCCGGCATTACCGATGAGAGGGTTGATTTTATCGCCTTCTTTCAAGAAGAGGTTCATGAATTTAGCGCCGAGAACACCAGCTGCTGTAGCAATTATGAATGACAATGCTCCCAATCCGAAAATCAACAATGACTCTTTTGTAAGGAACACGTCGGCTTGTGTTGAAGCACCAACGGTAAGACCCAACAATATTGTCACGATGTCGATGAGAGCGTTGCTTGCAGTGTTAGCGAGACGTTTAGTCACGCCGCTTTCCTTGAGGAGGTTACCGAAGAACAACATACCGAGCAATGGCAATGCCGAAGGGCTGATGAATGTTGTCAGAAGGAGACCTACTATAGGGAAGCAAACCTTTTCTGTCTTGCTTACCATGCGAGGAGCCTTCATGTGAATGACGCGTTCTTTAGGTGTGGTAAGCAACTTCATGATTGGAGGCTGGATAAGAGGCACGAGAGCCATGTAAGAATAAGCAGCGATAGCGATAGGTCCGAGGAGATGAGGAGCCATCTTTGATGACAAGAAGATAGCCGTTGGACCGTCAGCACCGCCGATGATACCGATAGCACCTGCTTCTCTAAGGTCAAATCCGAGATACAATGCGCCTATGAAGGTAAGGAACACGCCCAGCTGAGCAGCAGCGCCCAAAATCATGAGACGAGGCTGTGAGATGAGCGATGAGAAGTCAGTCATAGCACCGATTCCCAAGAAGATAAGAGGAGGATAGATACCTTGGCGTACTCCGAAGTAGAGATAATTCAAGACAGAACCTTTTTGGTAGATACCTGTCTGGATATTCAAGCTGAATGCTTCGTTGATAGTTGCCAAAGCAGATGTCTCATCCATACCTTGAGGTAGGACTATAGCACCGTTGGCATACATTTCGTTGAAGCGAGCCAAGGCGTCGTTAAGTTCCAACTTGATATTTTCACCTCCGAAGAGGCTTACCATCAATGCCTGCGCATCTTGGATGTCAGACTGCAGCACATTCTGGTCATAGAGTTCTTGCAGATGAGACAAGACATCATTGAGGTTGAATGTGTACGTCTGTAGGAATGGTATGTTACCCACTATGATACCCACTCCGATAGGGATGAGCAGCATAGGTTCGAAATCGTATTTAATAGCCAGAAATATAAAAAAGAAAGCAACAAGAATCATAACCAAGTTACCTCTTGTTGCGTTTTTAAAACCTGTAAAAGCGAAGAAGTTGCTTAATCCAGAAGCAATCTCCTCTCCTACTGATGTTTCAGCAGAGACCTCTGCTGTAGTTATTTCTGTCACGACATTTTCTGTCACAGCACCTGTGAAGACGCGCTCAGCCATTGTGGCATTGGAAGTCACAAAAGCATGAAGCACGAACATCACAGCTACTAATGTAAAAATGACGAGGGCTTTTCTTTTAATTGTATTTTCCCTAGGTTTCATGACGAATGATATTAACCTATTACAACCAAAACAGCACCTTGAAGAACGTTATCGCCTACTCTGACTTTAATATCTTTTATTACACCATCAACTTCAGCCAAGAAGTTGTTTTCCATTTTCATTGCTTCGTACATTAAAATCTTGTCGCCGCGTTTTACTTGATCGCCAACGTTGACGAAGATTTGCATGATAGTACCAGGTAGCGGAGCTACTGCTTTAACGCCGTCGACGTTGCCGGCTGCTGCTGGAGCTGCTGCCTTTGGCGCTGCTGCCTTTGGCGCTGCTGGACGTGGAGCGATAACAGGCTTAGCCTCTTCTTTTTCACGCTCGACATCAACTTCGTATTGTGTACCATTGACGACAACTTGAGCCTTGTCGTTTTCGAAGCTTTGAACTTCTACTTCATATTGTTTTCCACTTATTGTGAACTTAAATTTTTTCATATTAATATCTGTTTAAATTATTCATTCCAAAAACTTTAGAACTCCATGGTGAATAACGGCACTGTACTCTCTTGATAGTAAGCTTACCTGATTCTTCATCATGAACTTCCATCGACATTGACAAAGCCAAGCCTATTGCAGCAATGACATCATCGTTTATAACATTATCTTTAGAAGTCTTCATCCTTTTATTTTACCTTTTAATTAATATCCGTTTATGTTATTCATCCCATAACTCCTGCAGTTCCATGCCGAGCTGCGACGTTCCACTCTCTTGATAGTGATGATGTCTGGCTCCACGTCATGGACACTGTCCATCGACAACGACAATGCCATGCCTATCGCGACCATGACATCATCGTCATCAGGATTTATGTTTTTCACCTCTTTAACTTCTACTTTATCTTTCTTCTTATCCTTATTGATAATTTTATTCCAATCGAGGTTGATGAGTTTGGATACGCCAGCGAATATTAGGAACAATATCACCAAGGCGACGACAACTATCAAGAAACCGCTTATAGTCACGATCCATCCTTTCAACTGGAGACCATCTTGCACTGCTAACAAGGATAAATATAAAGTATTCATTGTCTTATTTTTTTTAGAGTGGGATATTACAATGTTTCTTAGGAGGATTAGTATCTTTCTTGGTTTCTAAAGCGTGTAAAGCTCTGATGATGCGGAAACGAGTGTTGCGTGGTTCGATAACATCGTCGATATAACCAAATTTAGCTGCATCGTATGGGTTAGCGAATTTATCGCGGTAGTCTTGTTCTTTCTTAGCTACGAGTTCAGCGCGTTCTGCTGGATCGCTGATAGCTGCGATTTCTTTACCGTCGAGGACTTCAACAGCGCCTGAAGGACCCATAACAGCGATTTCTGCTGATGGCCATGCATAGTTGATGTCAGCTCTGAGTTGTTTACAGCCCATAACCAAGTGAGAACCACCGTATGATTTACGTACTGTAACAGTAATCTTTGGAACTGTAGCTTCGCCGTAAGCGAACAACATCTTAGCACCGTGAGAGATGATGCCGCCATATTCCTGAACTGTACCAGGCAAGAAGCCAGGAACGTCAACTAATGTGATGATAGGAATGTTGAAAGCGTCGCAGAAACGAACGAAACGAGCGCCTTTACGTGATGCGTTGATGTCGAGAACGCCTGCGAAATATGCTGGGTTGTTAGCTACGATACCTACTGGCATTCCATCGAAGTGAGCAAAACCAACGATTAAGTTTCTTGCGAAGTCTTTATGTACTTCTAAGAACTTGTTGTCGTCGACGATAGAATGGATGATATGTTGCATATCGTAAGGTTTGTTAGGATTATCAGGGATAATCTCATTCAACGAGTCGTCCTTACGATCAATTGGGTCGTCTGTTGGTTTGTATGGAGGTTCTTCCAAATTGTTTTGTGGGAGGTAAGAAACGAGGTCTCTAATTAATTGGAGAGCTTCTTCTTCTGTTGGAGCCATGAATTGGCTGACGCCTGACTTTTGGTTGTGGACGAGAGCGCCGCCTAAGTCTTCTGTGCTTACGTCTTCGCCTGTAACAGTCTTAACAACTTTTGGACCTGTGAGGAACATATAGCTGTTTTGCTCTGTCATCAAGATGAAGTCGGTCAATGCTGGTGAGTAAACTGCACCGCCAGCGCAAGGGCCGAAGATAGCTGAAATTTGAGGGATAACGCCAGAAGCGTCGATATTGCGTTGGAAGATTTCAGCATAACCTGCCAAACTTCTTGAACCTTCTTGGATACGAGCACCGCCTGAGTCACAGATACCGATGACAGGAGCACCGACTTTCATAGCTTGGTCCATGACCTTGCATATTTTCTTTGACATTGTTTCTGACAATGAACCACCGAAAACAGTGAAGTCTTGTGAATAAACGTAAACAACGCGGCCCTCAATTGTACCATAACCTGTTACGACACCGTCGCCGAGATATTGTTGTTTATCGAGACCAAAGTCTGTTGTGCGATGAGTTAAGAACATGTCAAATTCTTCGAAGCTACCTTCGTCGAGAAGCATATTGATACGCTCGCGAGCTGTGTATTTTCCTTTGGCATGTTGTGATTCAATGCGCTTCTCACCTCCACCGAGACGAGCCTGAGCGCGTTTGTCTAACAATTCTTGAATTTTTTGTTCAATTACCATAATATTAGGAATTTAATTGATTACTAATTAATAATATTGGATTATTTGTTTTTATCTTCGCAAAGTTCTGTAAGGACACCGCATGTTGATTTTGGGTGTAAGAAAGCGATGCTTAAGCCTTCAGCGCCGCCACGTGGAGCCTTGTCGATGAGACGGATGCCAGCAGCTTCCGCTTCTGCAAGCTGTCCTTCAAGGTTTTCAACAGCGAAAGCGATGTGGTGCATGCCACCCTTGCCGCCGTTCTTTTCGATGAATGAAGCTATAGTGCTTTCTGGTGATGTTGGTTCCAACAATTCTATTTTGGTTTGACCAATCTTGAAGAATGCAGTCTTGACTTTTTGATCAACGACTTCTTCAATGTTGTAACATTTTGTTCCGAGGAGAGTTTCAAAGAATGGAATAGATTCTTCTAAGCTTGTGACAGCTATTCCAATGTGTTCAATATGAGTTGGATTCATAATAACGTTATTTTAATTTAAAAATTCGAATTTAGGGTACAAATATAAACCTTTTTTTGAAACTCATAATCTCAAAATATCAGAAAATTTTGAACCAAGACAGATAACGGCTTGCCGTCATTCTTAAATCATTGAGACTTTTTTATTATTTTTGCGCATAAATAAAATTCAAGTCATGAAATACGTATTATCATTATTGATGGCATTATGCCTGTCATTTTCATCATGGGCAAAAAACAATGAAGTAGGTGAGACTATTGACGTCACTCATTACGAAATCAATCTCAACACTATAGACTTCACAAACAAAACCATAGAAGCAGTCACAACACTGACATTGATAACAAAAGCTGAAATAAACACTTTAGAGCTAGAGCTTAAGGCTATGGAGGTTTCATCTGTAGTATGCGACTCTCATGAGGCAAGCTCTTTCTCACAGGATGAAGATATATTAAGCATAACATTTTCATCCAGCATAGCAGCCGACACCGAGCTTTCAATCACAATAAGCTATGGAGGCAACACCTTCAACGAAAACTGGGGCGGCATACATTGGAGCAACGAATACGTATACAACCTCGGCGTAGGATTCGACAGCCAGCCTCACAACCTTGGCAAGACATGGTTTCCTTGCGTTGACGACTTCAACGACAAAGCCACTTATGACATTAACCTCACCATAGACGAAAGCATGACATCTTCATGCGGAGGCATTCACATAGGAACTTCATTTAATGGAACATCCAACAAGATAGACCATTGGACAATAAGCCAAGAGATTCCTACTTATCTAGTATCGTTTGCCGTCGGCAACTTCGAACTCTGGAGCGACATTTACCAAGGAGTAGAGAATATGATTCCTATCACCGTTTACGCCAAGCCTAATCAGATAGACAAAATAGCAGCCACCTTCTTCAACACTAAAGAAATAGCAGCTTTCTTCGAAGAGAAATTCGGGCCATTCCCTTTCAACAGAATAGGATACGTCAGCACCAGCCTTGGATGCATGGAACATGTCGACAACATAGCATTCTCCAGCTCTCTCATCACCGGCACCACCAACCTCGACAGCGAATATTTCATCTCTCACGAGATGGCACACTCATGGTTCGGCAACCTCGTCACCTGCGCTTCTGCTGGCGACATGTGGCTCAACGAAGGATTCGCCACTTTCTGCAACAACTATTACCTCTCCGCTCTATATGGCGAAGAGATGTTCGCCGAATCAATGAGCGACCTCATCGACAACATAATCAACACATGCCATAACAAAGAAGGATGGATTCCTTTAAACAACATCCCTCTCGACCTCACATACGGAACAACAGTATACGACAAAGGCGCTATAATAGTATACACCATGATGAATTATCTCGGCAGAGAGACATTCGACAAGGCTATAAGATATTACCTAGACAAATACAGCTACAAGTCTGCTTCATCAGAAGACCTGAGAGATGCCATATCAGAACACACAGGCATCGATATGAGCGATTTCTTCGACACATGGGTATTCACAGCTGGCAGCCCCGTATATATGGTGCAACATTTCACATCTACACCTAATGGAAACAAATATGATGTAGAAGTAATTATGACACAAGACCACAGAGGAGCCGAACATGTAGGCAACAGCGTCAGATATGAGGTGACTTTCATCGACAAAGACTGGAACACTCATAGCGAGATGCTCAGCTGGGACGGCGAAACAGGAGTATGCACAACAACACTCGACTTCGAACCTGTAGCAGTATTCTGCGACTACAACAACAAATTCGCTGACGGAAGCATCGACAAAACTTACATCTTAGAAAGCACAGGCAGCAACAACTTCGGCGAAGCCAAATTCAAAGCCACAACGAAGGAAATAAGCGAGTCTACATTATTGAGAGTAGAACATCATTGGGCTGGACCTAAGTCAGCAGGCGAACTTCCAGAAGGCCTTAGAATATCTTCCGACCGCTATTGGACAATACATCGTATCGACAAAGGAAACGCCACAATAGAAGGTGAGTTCCAATATCACAATACCGCCAACTACGACCAGAACCTCATGGTCAATGAAAACGATTCAATAGTATTATTGTATCGTGCCGACGGATCCAAGATGTGGCAGTCCATCGACTACGTACATCAAAGCTACGGCAATTTCGGAAGAATGACAGTGGCAGACATAAAGTCGGGCGACTATACATTGGGCATGTGGGATGAGAAACACGCCAGCATCAGAGAGATGAAGGACGAAACAGGGTTCGAAATGTTCCCTAACCCTGCCAGAGAAAAGATAAACATCATATTTCAAAATGAAATAAACGACAATATCATAATGACCAACATCAAAGGACAAGTGGTCAAAGACATAGCAGTCAACGGAAAAGAGATAACAATAAATATTGAAGACCTCGCTGACGGAACTTATTTTTTGAAACTCAAAAACTCAGAAATACAGAACTTCAAAACTGTCTTTAAATTGTAAATGGGACCTCTATAAATTTCCCGTTTAAATAAATTTTAATAGTAATGAAAAAAAACTTGTTGTCTTGTAGACCTGTAGTCTTTTTCTTACCTTTGCAATTATGAGAATAATTCTAGTTTTTATATTATTAGCCTTCGGCTTTAATAAGACAACAGTCAACGGACAACAGACTTCGTGCGCGGTGCCTGAGCCTGTCGAAGGCACAATGAGCGGACAACATATTTCATGCACGGTGCCTGAGCCTGTCGAAGGCATAACGTTCGGCGCTTCGACAAGCTCAGCGACCTCGTTCCCACGGACTGTTGACCGTTGTCCGTTGTCTGTTGACTATTACGAATCCCAAATTCGTAAAGCAGACTCCTTATATAAAAACTATCTCCCTCAATATAATTTCGATGAAGTAAAAGCCGCGATGGAGTTCTTTGATTCAATTAGGGATTCAGGAATTCAGGGTTTGAATTTTGGAGTTTTGAAATAGTCCCGATAGGGACGACAGTTCCTAGGCAGGTATGGAGAGCGGAGCTCGGAATGCCTGCTATAAAGACCAGATATCAATCAGAGTGCCGAAGGTACGACAGAAGAAAATCATCCATATTCTATCGCGCTTTCGGCGCTTCTTTTATTGAAAACTGAAAGTTGAAATGGAATAGTTGCGAAGTTGTATAGTGAAAATATGCGATAAACAATAGATAGTCAATTAGTTGCCCCCCATTTTCTTTAAAGAATATTTTTTATAAAGTTTGGAAATTAGAAATAAAAATATAACTTTGTGGAACTAAAATTAAAGGTATGGAGAGTGTTAAAAACGACATACAGATTCTAGGGAAAAACAAGTTCATAGAATACGTGTCTCGATAAGTCGTCTGATTGACGAGTTTATCGGGAGATTTTTTTAAGAAATAAATCAAACTACAGATGTGGAAAAATGGGTTCTATCCATTGATGTAGGAAAATTGATAATAAATAGAACCCACCTATATATGGAGAAACTGAACTGAGACCTATTTTACCATGAATTAAATAATTATCTATTATGTTCTCACTTATATTAATAATATTATCAATAATATCTTTAACAACAGGTTTGTTTTTTGTCAGGCCGGATAGTAACAAAAAAACAAGGTATTTGTTTATCACAGCGTTAATTGTAATGTCTGTCGTATTTATTTTTATATTCAATTATGACAATGATACCATTAGATTGGGAAAAGGTATTGTTTATGATAAGATTAGTAAACATATCTTATGCTCTTATGCTACTGATATTCCACCTTACGTTATAGCATACGATTACGACAGAAATTATATAATTGTAAAACAAAGACCTCAATATAAGGAATATGTTATATATGATAGAATCAACTATCCGTTGGGTAAAAATTATACATATTATTGGATAATTATAAAACGAAATAAAAAAGTTATAGGACCTTTGTCGTACGAAGATTTCATAAAGAAGAAACAAATCTATAATGTACCAGACAAACTGAAGTTCAAAAATAGAATATGTAATCATTAAATTTGCTGACAATAAAATTACATTAAAAAAATCTAAACAACAACTGCCATGCCAGAATACTCCCAATCCTACAACCGCTACTCCTACTGCTTCAACAACCCGCTGAGATTTACCGACCCGAGCGGATATGTGGTGAGAGGTAATAAGGGCTAAAGACAAAAGACTAAAGGGTAAAGACTGGATATTAATCATAGTGCCGAAGGTACGACAGAGAAATCAAATATGATTCTGTCGCGCTTTCGGCGCTTTGATTTTTTTTGTGAACTTTTTTTGCAGGGGTTCTTTTTTAAAGACGCCACATTTTAGAACTTTAGAACTTTAGAATTCTAGAACTCTAGAAGTTTCTAAAGTTCTAAAATTCTAGAGTTCTGAAATTCTAAAAAAGGCGGTCTTTGGACTGCCTTTTTTTTGTATCTTTGTAATCAAATCTATCTGTTTATGAGAAAGTATTTCGGGATAATATCGGTCATCGTTTTTGTTTCATTCTTTATGTTTTTTTCTAATTCTTGCAACAACACTCAAAAGCAAGAATGTTCTGAAGTATACCTTAAGGCGGATAGCTGTTATAAAGAAGGTGTTGAGTTGATAGATGAAAAGAGTTTTTTTGCAGCGTTTCCAAAGTTTATTGAAGTAGTTAAATTGTTGGAAATCTTGCCGGAGGATATGAGCAATGATGAGATATCGCTTGTCTCGAGATCTTATTACCAAATGTCTCATGTTGCTGCAAATTTATTGGCAAATAGTGCTGAGATTGATATGCTGAAAAGAGCTCTTTTCTATCAGGATATGATTGTTGACTCCAATTTCTATGCGCGAGTGACTGTAAATTTAGCAAGTGCGTATACTGTGTTTGAATTTAACGATACTGCACAGTATTACATTAATCTTGCATCCCCTTATATAGACACAATATCTGATGATTTGTATAATTATATCAAGTTCCAAACAACATTGTCGTCGTTATATTATCAGAAAAAACAATATGATTCATGTTTATATACTGAGCGTCAAGTCATAAATTTAAAGAATAGAAGAGGATTGGATACCAAATTGGACTCTGTCCGTTTGGGGATTACCATGTTTCATTCTCCATATTGCTTCGAAGCGAAACCTTATTTGTTGAAGTGTTTAGAAATAATGGATGAAAATGATGCAAATTTTGCTCCTATTATGACATTATTAGCAAAAATATATGAGAGAGAAAATAATGCGGATAGTGCTGCTATATTTCAAAGATATGTTTATTCGATGGTTGATGTCGAAAGAGATAGGTATAGCAATTCAATGTTAATATCAAACCAATACGAAAACTTTAAGGCAGAACGCGATGACAAACTCAGCGCTCTCCATGAACATAAAACCGTACAAAAAAGAAATGTCAAAACATTCGTCATCGCATTGTTTGCAATGACAGTCATTACAGTTGTTATCGTTATAATTTCAAATCAAAACAAGAAGAAAATTAACAAACAGAAAGTTATTGCAGGAAGCGCATTGCAGCAACATGTGCATACTATCTACCGCAATCAGAAGAACAATGTATATCAGAGCATCTTAAGGGAGTTCAATGCCGTTTATCCTGCTGCTTTTGAGAAATTCAAAAACGCTCATCCAGAACTGACGGAAACAGAGCAGGCGATATGTCTGCTGTCGTTCTTCTCCTTCCGAAGAAAAGAGATTTCCATCATTCTAAACATACAAGACAACACCGTCAGCAAATACCGCAATTCTATTGCCAAGAAGACAGACATGGTGGAAATTGAAGACATAATGAAAGATTTTGTATAGAAATCTAATAAAAATTCACTTCATATTTCTCACTTTTATCCCCAGGTGTGAAATGAAAAGGTGGAAAGTGTTTTTGTATCTTATTGAATATTATATAGAATTTTATATAAAATAGTGGAAACGCCAAAACTGATCTTTTTCATAGGATTTTTTTGTGTATTTTTGAGAGGTAGAGGAATTAGAGGGGCAGAGGGTTGAGGTCTTGTAGACATTTAAAAATTACAAAATATGAAAAGATTATTACTTTTAGCATTGGCATTGTTATTCGGAAACAATGTCTTTTCCCAAGAATGGGAAGCCGTTTATTATAGCGATGAAATAATTAATGGATGCGACTATCTAGAAGCGATGGAATTATCAAACGGCTATGTGTTGGTTTCTTCATTAAACTACCCATTGTATGTGTTTGATTTTCCAGTAGATTTATCGAGCGTAGTACATTCAACTCAACCTAAATTGTCTCTAATTTCACCTGACGGAGAAGAATTATATAGTAATGTTTATTTTAAGTATGGTCTATGCGAAACTACCACGCCGTACCTTTTTGAAAAAAATGGAGAAATGTATTTTCTTACTTCATATAGTCCAGATCACGATATTGATTCAGAAAATTATTTTAAAAATTATGACAATATTCCTACTGAGTCAATAATTGGTCTTTATAAATTGGACGAAATGCTCAATGTGACAGAAGCGTATGAGCACACTTATCCCATTGATACTTTTGAAATAAGAAATGAAGCTTGGTATCACTTCCGTAATGTATATTGCGGATACATACACATATATTCCGCTTTTGAAGATGATGGATATATAACAGGTGTTTATTCAAAAATGGAAAGTGCATCGCATGAAGAAAGACATGACTCTGTTTTCTTATTCAAGATGGATTTTAATGGTAATTTTTTACTCAGAAAAGGATATAAGGCTGGATGTGGAACTAGTATTATGGCTTGCAACCGTCAGCAAATGGTAAAGAATGAGAACGGATATGCAATTTACTATAGGGGATGCCCAGACTATCACGGTATAGTGGAATATTATGATAACGACTTTAACTATATAGCTACACGGGATGTTTTACTACCTGGAGATTCTAGTCCGCTACTGACTAGTGGCATGTTAGATATATTCTCTGTAATGCGTAGTAATCATAATACTACTTATGTTTGTTCAGATTTTGAAGGTCCTGGAGTTAATCCTAATGACGAAATAAGATTATATGAAATAGACGATGATTTAAATAATTCTACAGAATTGTTACCAGTGCTCAATTACATAGAAAGAAGTACTTCTGAACATGACCGTACATCTATGCGTTCTATTGATATGACAAAAGATGGAGGCATCTATTTTACATACACATTAAATTGTGGCTTTTGGAATAATGAAGATTCATGGATAGTGATAGAAAGACTGGATTCTGATTTTGATACAATAGCAACGTTTTTTTATAACGAGAATGATGTATATAGTGAAGCTACTTGTATTACAACAACAAAAGATGATGGACTTTTGCTTGTTTCATATTCATATGATATTAATAATCATGACAAGAGATGGTCAAAAGTCTCTAAATTCCCTGCGTCAGCCTTTGGAATTGACAACATCGAAGAAGCACACGCTCATAATCTTCATCTTGCTGTCGCTTACCCAAATCCTGGCGGAGAGGTGATGAATATCAGAACTGGTTTGAGAAATGCTGTTTTAAGTGTTTATGATTTACAAGGAAGAAAAATCCATGAAGAAGAAATAACAGACGATGTCACTTCTGTAGATGCTTCTAAATGGCAAAGTGGAACTTATGTTTGGAAATTAGGAATGAGGAATGAGGAATTAGGAATGAAGGAAATGGAGAGCGGAAAATGGGTTAAGTAGGAATTGAGGAATTGAGGAACTGAGGAACTAAGGATCTAAGGAACTGAGGAGAGTCGGTCGCTGAGCTTGTCGAAGTGCCGACCCTATTACCACATTACTAGAAAATTTCGGATTAACATTAAAAATTAATATTATGAAAAATATATTTTTTACAATATTACTATTATCGTCATTAACGATAATGTCCCAAACTCCATTTATTGAACCATCATGGGATTTGATTCCAAATAATAATACTGACAAAGAAGGTTTGATGCCATTTAGTATAATAGAAACCAATGATGAGTGTTACATAGTTTCCTTAATTCATAGACCTAATGATTCAGATGCTAAAGATAGTGCCATAGAAAGTAGTAACCTTGCAAAAATAGTTAAATTTGATAATAATGGCAATATGTTGCATGAAATAGAATTGCAATTCAACAATAGCTACTATGTCCAAGATGTAAAACTTTATGTTTGGAACGATACAATAAATGTTTTTAGCCAACTTGTTACAGTAAAAGGAGACCATTTTGTGTTGATGCATTCTTATCTTTTTGATGATTTAAGTATGAGTGAACAAAACGAAATATGGAGAAAGGAATTTGATGATGGATTAGGATGGCGTAGTATTATGAGTACACATCCATTAATTGATGAGAATGGTTGCAGAACATTTCATTTTGAATATTATACACCTATGTCATTTGACTATACTGCAATATTTTTAAAATTGGATACAAATTTTAATGTTATTTCGGAATATGAATATGATGTATTTAATGATTTAAATAATGCAATATCTTTGCCTAACCCATTGATGTACAATGTAGATTCTACACAATACTATTATGTTTCATTCAGTGCGAATTCTCCATATTATTATTTTATGAATGTTCTTGATATGGATTTTAATTTGGTGGAACAGATACCACTTGAATCGAATCCTGCCGCAGACTTGCTAGGTTTTGGTGGATATTGGTGTCAGAATCCATATGATGGTAAAACATATGCTTTTGGATTGGTTACTCATCCAAATATCAAAAGCGAAATAGGTGCATTTAAAATAGATGTTGATAGTGAAAGCGTTGTTTTTAAAAGATTATCACATACATCAAACGAAATTAAAAACAGTATCTTACTTGATGAAAATCTATGTTTTTTGCCTGATGGTAAAATTATAGGATGTGCCATTTATGATGTTACGGATTTTTTGGGATATAAGCAAGATGCTTATTATGCGTATATTCCTCTGTTTGACACAAATATGAAAAAGATATCAGAATGGTATTATACATTAGGTTATGAATACAATATGTTTTTGTATGACATACATGCCACCCAAGACAATGGTGTTATATTTCTAGGATATATTCGTTATATGCAAGACAATGAAATCTTCAATGAACCATATATCGTCAAATTCCCGGCATCAGCCTTTGATCCCGACAACATCGAAGAAGCCCACGCTCACGGTTTACATCTCGCTGTCGCTTATCCAAATCCAGGTGGCGATATAATGAATATAAGAACTGGGTTGAGAAATGCCGTTTTAAGTGTTTATGATTTACAAGGAAGAAAGATCCATGAGCAGGAAATAACAGATGACATTACTTCGGTTGATGCTTCGGGTTGGCAAAGTGGAACCTATATTTGGAAATTAGGAATGAGGAATGAGGAATTAGGAATTAAAGAAGTAGAGTGCGGAAAATGGGTGAAATAGGATCTGAGGAACTGAGGATTTAAGGATCTGAGGAGTTCAGGGTATCAGGGTATCAGGAGTTCATGAGGATAATTAGTGATATTTCACGTAGAGCCGCACCGCCGTGCGGCTTTTTAATTACGACAGAAAAAATCATCCACATTTCTGTCGCGCTTTCGGCGCTTTGATTTTTTTGTGTAAACTTTTGCAGGGGTTCCGCGCTATGCGCTTCACCGCCTGCCAAGTCAAGTCTCTCGCAAAGGCGCAAAGTATCGCAAAGTAGTTCTCTGTGTTGCTCTGCGTCTTTGCGAGAAAGGAAAACACTTCGACAGGCTCAGTGACTTGGTTCAAAGCTCGCGGCTCAGAGTTAGCAGCCCCTCTGCGTTAGGGATTGGAGCGGCATCCTTTTGAAGCGCAGCGGAAAAAGATATAGCGGAAAGCCCGACGGCGGAGCCGGAACGCCCTGATAAAGACAACAGTCAACGGACAACAGCTATCGTGTACGGTGCCTGAGCCTGTCGAAGGCACAACGCTCGGCGCTTCGACAGGCTCAGCGACCGAATCCAAAAAAAACTCCTAATTCCTAACTAAAAAAACTTTAGCCTTTAGCCTTTAGCCTTTTTTCATATCTTTGCATTCTTAGAAAAATTAATATAAAACACCATATCATGAACGAAAAATTAAAACAAAAAGACCTCCCTTATTTGGTAGCAGATATGGATCTCGTCGATTGGGGAAGAAAAGAAATAGAAGTATCAGAACATGAAATGCCAGGTTTGATGGCGCTTCGTAAGAAATACGGTACAGAGAAACCTCTCGCTGGCGCTCGTATCAGCGGTTCTTTGCACATGACAATACAGACAGCAATTTTGATTGAGACATTGGTTGAACTCGGCGCTGAAGTACGCTGGGCAAGCTGTAACATCTTCTCAACACAAGATCACGCTGCAGCAGCAATAGCAGCAGCTGGCACAGCAGTATTTGCTTGGAAAGGCGAGTCGTTGGAAGATTACTGGTGGTGCACAATGAGAGCTCTCACATTCCCTGATGACAAAGGTCCAGATTTGATCGTTGACGATGGCGGCGACGCAACTTTGTTAATCCACAAAGGCTACGACTGCGAAAACGACCCATCTCTCATGGACGTTGAACCAAGCAACGCAGAAGAAGCTGCTCTTATGTCAGTGATCAAAGCTACTTACGCAGAAAATCCTAACCACTGGCACGAAGTCGTAGCTAACTGGAAAGGCGTTTCTGAAGAGACAACAACAGGCGTTCACCGTTTGTACCAAATGAAAGAACAAGGCAAACTCCTCGTTCCTGCTATCAACGTTAACGACAGCGTTACAAAATCAAAATTCGACAACCTCTACGGATGCCGCGAATCTCTCGCCGACGGTATCAAACGCGCTACCGACGTTATGCTCGCTGGTAAAGTCGTTGTAGTTCTCGGATATGGCGATGTCGGTAAAGGCTGCGCTCACTCAATGCGCTCTTACGGTGCAAGAGTCATCGTGACAGAAATCGACCCTATCTGCGCTCTCCAAGCTGCAATGGAAGGCTTCGAAGTCACAACAGTGGAAGAAGCTGTTAAAGAAGGTAATGTTTATGTTACATGTACAGGCAACCGCGACGTCATCACTCTCGAGACAATGCTCCAGATGAAAGACCAAGCTATCGTATGTAACATCGGTCACTTCGATAATGAAATTCAAGTGTCAGCTTTGGAAAATCTTCCTGGCGTCAAGAAAGTCAACATCAAGCCACAAGTTGACAAATATATCTTGCCAAACGGCAACTCAATCTTCATCCTTGCTGAAGGTCGTTTGGTTAACCTCGGTTGTGCAACAGGTCACGCAAGCTTCGTAATGAGTAACTCATTCACTAACCAGACTTTGGCTCAGTTAGATTTATGGAAGAACAGAGGCAACTATCCTGTTGACGTCTATTGCTTGCCAAAATATCTCGATGAAGAAGTAGCAAGATTGCACCTCGAAAAAATCGGTGTCAAATTGACCAAACTCACACAAGAACAAGCAGATTATATCGGAGTTCCTGTAGACGGTCCATTCAAATCAGACATTTACAGATATTAATAGATTGCTGAATAAAAAAGAAATAGCACTTAGGATTCTAGGTGCTATTTTTTTTATATACGTTGGAATGTTCTATCTGAATACTCTCAGGGTCCTGCCGTCATATTGTGTACGGTATTGAATCAGAGGATAGCCTTGGTAGCCTTGAGTGAAAATCTGTCCGTCCAATATGCTGTATCTGACGTTAAGGCAGGTGTCGACTACGAAAGGGAAGTCTACTATGAGTCTGGAGTTGTCGCCGCAGACGTTAGGGTCGTTAGGTGACTGTCGTTCATAAGCTTTGAACTCGTCTTGAGAATAACGATAGATGATGATGCCTCTGCTTTTAGGAGGAGCGCTGACATACATCCATCCGCTGACGGTGTTCAGTTCATAGTACATCGTTGAGTTAGGCTCTATGCTGAAGTTGATATATGCTTCAGGTATATTAGGATTGTGAGGCGTGTCGTCACAGGAAAACAAGCCGAACAAAAGAAGTGATATGACAAAAATATTTTTCATAATTCGAAAACAAAAATACAACTAATTTGTTTAAATGTTAAAAATGAAATTATAACTTTTTCTGTTTTGTTGGAAAATACAAAGACAGCTATGATATATAACGAATAATTACATTGTTTTTATTGTGGATAAACGGATTTTTTTTATGTTTGTAAAAAATATAATAACGAGAGTTGAGAGTGTATAAAGTGATGGTTGATAATATGAAACATGTTTTTCTTGTCGTTGTTGTTATGCTTTCTTTGCAAATGCTGGGACAGGAAAATAGCCTGCAGTCCTATGTTCTCAATAAGGATATAGCAGCCAATACTATAACCAACAGCTATCTTAGTTCCAATATAGTTACGGCTATCGCTCAGGATGATAATGGCATGATGTGGTTCGGAACAAAACGAGGACTTAACTCATTCGACAGCTATAATTTCGAGGAATATAACCAGGCCGATGGTATTATCAATGCGACTATCACCGACATTGTGCCTTATGGCGACACTCTTTTCATTGCCACGGAAAAAGGCCTTTGTATTTATAATATCAAGAATAAAACGGCGAACAACTACTTCGCTAATATAGACACACTTGTATTGCCTGACAATTACATTTATCATATTGCCAAGCCTATAAATAACAGGATGACGATATGTACAAAAGGCGGCACTTCGGTTTACGACTTGGCGACGAAGAGCTTTTATATTCCTAGAATCAACAATTACTTCCCTGAATATGAGGTGAAGCAGATAGAATATGTTGAACATGACAACTCTTGGTGGCTTGCTACTTCAAAAGGATTGCTGAGGTATCAGGATGAGAACCAGTCTATACGGCATTTCTATCATATTAAAGATGTGTCAAATTCACTACCAGACAACAATCTTCGTTGTATGTATAAAATCGACGACAACAGGATTTTTATTGGTACATCAAATGGATTGTGTCTTTTGGATGTGGAGAAAGAACAGATAGAAAGGATAAACCTTAATGCTATGATGTCGTATCAGTCCAATAAGATAGATGTCTCAAAAATCATAGCATTCAATGAAGAGGAGATAATGATAGCAACATATACTGATGGCTTGTACATTTATAACCATAAGGATAACACAGCTACTCATATATCTAAGTTTGACAGGCTTAATGCGATATCAGATAATAATGTCTTCGATATTTTTAAAGATGTCAATGGCTCGGTATGGATTGCGACTTACGCGGGCCTGAATCGTTTTGAAAACAATCTGGCGAATTTCTCTACCATAAGCATATTTCAGAATGGCTATATATTGTCTATCAACTATTTTCTGGAGATGGATAAAGATGATTTTCTTGTAGGAACGGAATCAGGCATTAAGGTGTTTAATATTAATGATGAGTCTGTCGAAGATTTCAAGACCTATTTCAATTCCAGGGAAGATTATTTCGAGTCGCTTTATGTATATTGCTTATATCTGGATTCTGACAGCTGTCTTTGGGTTGGAACGCGTAACGAAGGCTTGTATATATACGACATAAAATCTGATGAGGCTGTTAATGTCTCTAAAGAGTATGACATCCCGAATCTTAAACATGCTGTTGTAAGAGGACTTGATCGCGATGAATATGGTAATATGTGGGTTGCAACAAATGTGGGCCTGTGCCGTATCGATGTCAAAGACAAAACCCATTCGTTCTATAATTTCGATAAGAGAAATAAGAAGTCGCTTCCATACGATGATTTGTTTGATTTGATGCTCGCCGACAATGCGCTCTATGTCACGACTGGCGACGGGCTCGCTATTTACAGTTACGAGACAAACGACTTCACTCGTTATTATATCCCTGATTCCTTGATGAAAGGCGATGTGGTCAACAACAACGCACTATTTGATATTGTTGATGGCGGCAACGGCAAGTATTATATAGGTTCGTATTCAAGTGGCATGTTGGCTTTCAGTCCTGATACTAAGACATTCAAGTCGTCTAAAATCAATAACAATCTTGGAATCATGGTATATGCCATCATTCCTGATGAAAACGGATATCTATGGGCGAGTACCAGCAAGGGAATCGTGAAATACAGTTTAAGGACCAAGGCTATTACCATTTATGACAAGAGCGACGGACTTCAAGGCAATGAGTTTGTCCCTAATGCTTTTTTGAGAAGCAGCAATGGTGCGCTTTTCTTTGGAGGATTCAGCGGATTTAACTATTTCAAGCCAAAAGATATCCAGCTGGAAAGAAAAGTGCCAGAAGTCATCATCACTAAGCTGCAGACCAATAGCGGGAAGAAATACCGTTATCTCACCCATGGCGATACTATACATCTTACATATAAGGACAATTCTTTTGAGGTCGGCTTCGCTACATTGAACTTATTGAGAAAAAATATGGTGAAGTATTCATGCATGCTCGATAATTACGATAATGAATGGATCTTGTGTAATTCGGCACATAGATATGCTGATTACCACAAGCTGCGTCCAGGAACGTATGTGTTTAAGTTAAAGGCGGCCAATGAAGTGAATATGTGGATGGAAAATTCATTGGAATTGACGATAATAATACATCCAGCCTGGTATCAGAGAGCTTCGTTTAAGATAATCGTGATGTTTATACTTGTTACACTTGCGTATGTTATCGTAAGACATAGGAGCAGGGTGATTATGCAGAAGAGAGAGCAGAGACGGAAAATCAATGAACTTGAGATGCAGATGGCACAGCTGAAACAGAAGACATTGCAGCTGCAGATGAATCCTCATGTGATTTTCAACACATTGAATAGCATACAGCAATATATAATAGAGCACGATGTGGATAAGGCAGTCAGTTATCTTTCTAGTTTCTCAAAGCTGATGAGGAGGATATTGAACAACTCCAATGAGAAATTTATACCATTGTCGGATGAGATAGATGCTGTAAGTCTATACCTTAACCTGGAGTCGATGCGTTTGGGCAATCGTTTTTCGTATGAGATAAGTGTTGCTCCTGATCTTGATGCCGATAATATAGAAGTGGCGCCTTTGATAATACAGCCTTTTGTGGAGAATGCCATCATTCACGGACTTGTTCCAAAGAAAGAGAACTGTTTCCTTAAGGTGGCTTTGTCTAAGGCAGATGAAGGAAAACTCCTTTGTGTTATAGAAGATAATGGAGTTGGAAGAAAATATTCAGAGAAGTTGAAACAGAAGAATGGCTCGCATAAGTCATATGGCATGAGTATCACACGTCGTCGACTTGAGATGTTGAGTAGGATTTCTAATGACGACTTCAGCGTTGATATAGTGGATTTGTATGACGACAAAGGAGAAGCCTCTGGTACGAGAATCAATATAATGATAAGTTATCACGTTTGATATTAATTAATAAGGTATAAATAATATGATAAGATGTGTTATTGTTGAAGACGAGGAAATGGCTCGTAGAGTGTTGAAGTCGCTGCTTGCGCAATATTGTAAAGATGTTATGGTATGTGCAGAAGCTGATGATATAACATCAGGGCAGGAAATGATAGAAGCATTTCGTCCTGATCTGGTTTTTCTTGATATAGAGATGCCAGGAGGAAGCGGTTTTAAGTTGTTGAGTAACATACAGGATATAGATTTTGAGGTGGTGTTTATCACTGCATATGAACAGTTTGCTATCAAGGCTATCAGGCACGACGCCCTCGATTATCTCTTAAAGCCTGTCGACCCTAAGGAGCTTGTGGCTGCTGTGGAGAAGGTGAAAGACGCCAAATACAAGAAGACGCTTAAGAGACAGTACGACAGCCTGTTAAAGAATATCGACCCTGAACAGTTGGTTGTAAGAAAGATAAGCATCTCGACATCAGACAAGATACATCTTATAGAAGTCGATGATATAATACGCTGCGAATCTGACAATTATTATACGATAATATTCTTTAAAGACGGAACAAGTCTTATGGTAAGCAAGACCTTGAAAGAGATGGAGCAGAAACTCGAAGAGTATGATTTCGTAAGAACGCATAAATCTCATTTGGTAAATATGAGGTGTATTATGAATTTTATTAAAGACGAGATGATGGTAGTGATGACTGATGGGATGAAAGTGCCGGTGTCGAAACGAAAAAAAGAGAAAATTTTGGAAATTATTAATAATTTGTGAAAAAACTAAAGAGGTCTTTTGCAAAAAACGAAAAAATATCCACAAAACAGGCTTTAATATGTTAAAAAACAGTATGTTAAAGTATATTAAGACTGTTGTGGATATTTTTTTTCATTAAAATTAAATTTTCTTTATTTTATTAAAATATTTGTCGTATCTTTGAACTCCTTTTAACGAACAAATTGAGTAGTATAACATAAAATTTCAAGGTATGTTAAGAAAATTACTATTTACCCTCTGCATCATGCTGACATCGTGGTCGTTAGCATATGCGCAAGTCGGACGACTTCAAGGAACTGTTGTCGACAAAGACACTGGTGAACCAATTCCATTTGCTAACATCGTTTTGGAAAACGGTGGTACACAGGTAGGTGGTGCTAGTTCTGACTTTGACGGCAACTATGACATCAACCCGATTCCTCCGGGAACCTACGACTTGAAAGCAACTTTCGTTGGCTACAATACTTTTATCATGAAAGGTATTGTTATCCCAGCTAACAAGATTACTTTCCAAGACGTTAACATGAGCATGCAATCAGAAATGTTGGATGCTGTTGAAATTGTTGACTACAAGGTGCCTTTGATTTCAAAGGATAACACATCTGGTGGTGCTACAATTACTGCGGAAGAAATTGCCAAGATGCCTCAACGTTCAGCATCAGCTGTAGCAGCGAGCGTCGGTGGTGTTTTCTCAAGTGACGGTGAAGCAGGTAACATGCGTGGTGCCCGTGACGGTGCTACTTACTACGTCGACGGCGTACGTGTTATCGGTTCTGCAACTGTACCTCAATCAGCTATTGACCAAGTTGAAGTTCTCTTGTCTGGTACTCCAGCTATGTATGGTGATGCTACAGGTGGTATCATCAACATGACAACAAAAGGTCCTTCTAGAACCTTCGGTGCTGGTGTTGAAATGGAAACTTCAGAACTTTTGGACAGCTACGGCCATAACAGAGTTGGTCTCAATGTCCAAGGTCCATTGATCAAAGGCAAAAACAGCGAAACAGCTTTGTTAGGTTTCTTCTTGTCAGGAGAATTTAACTACGATCGCGATGGCGCTTTGTCAGCAGTTGGTCATTACAAAGCTACTGATGAGTGGTTAGAGTACATCCAACAAAACCCTATCCGTGTTTCAGGCTCAGGCCAAGGTACTTACCTCAATGGTGAATACACAAGAAAAGAAGGTTCAATGGAGTACATGAAAAACTCACAAAACACATCAAGCTGGAATGCTAACATCGCTGGTAACATCAACGTTCGTACAACTGAAACAATCAACTTGACTTTCGGTGGTACATTCAACCTCAGCAAATACAATGCTTATAGCAGAAGCAACGCTTACTTCAACTATGACAAGAATGCTGTTGGTACTGATCAAACATGGCGTGTTTACGGTCGTTTCACTCAAAGATTCCCAACTCCACAAGAAAGCACATCTTTGATTAAAAACTTCTACTACAGCTTGCAAGTTGACTACTCTCGCTACAATAGCGAATATGGTGATCCTGATCATTGGGATAATATTTGGGATTACGGTTATCTTGGTAAATATACTATCTATAAATCTCCATCTTATGGATATGCAGATACAACAATTACAGTAGTTGACGCTGACGGTAATGTTAACTCATATAGTGGTGTATGGGCTACAACATCATGGGATTATGATACATTGGTAAACTTCCAAGCATCAGATCGTAACCCATTATTATCAAGATATACATCTTCTTACTATGATTTGTATACAGATCCATACGGACACTATCAAAACTTCACAGACCTTCAACTTGGTGGTGCTCTTTTGAATGGTGATTCTCCATCAGCATTCTACGGACTTTACTCAGCTCCAGGTTCTATCCAATCAAACTACGGATATGGTGAAGTTGATAAATTCAACGTTAACCTCGCTGGCGCTATGACTATTGGCAACCACGAAATTAAATTAGGTTTCCAATACGAACAACGTAACAACAGAAGCTATGGTATCAGCGGCTACAGAATGTGGTACTTGATGAGAAACCTTGCTAACTTCCACATCCAACAGTTAGACATCGCTAATCCTGAAGTAGTAAGCTACGACGGCTTCGTTGATACAATCCGTTACTACAGAAAATATGATGAAGCATCTCAATATCAATTTGACAAGAACCTCCGTGAAGCTTTAGGCCTCAACGTTAATGGTTTAGATTGGATCAATATCGACTCATACGATTTCAATGATAATACTATCCAATATTATGACAAAGACGGTGTAATGCATACTGCTACATTATCAGAAGGTTTTGATATCAGCATGTTTACTCCAGATGAGTTGACACAAGACGGTAGCTCATACGTTTCATATTATGGTTACGATTATCAAGGTAACAAGCTTAAAGGACAACCAAGCTTCGAAGACTTCTTCACAGAAGTTGATGAAAATGGTAACTACACACGTCCAGTAGGTTCATTCCAACCTATCTACATGGCTGGTTACATCCAAGATAAATTCGCTTTCAAAGACCTTATCTTCAACATCGGTGTTCGTGTTGACCGTTTCGACGCTAACCAAAAAGTTTTGAAGGATCCTTATATCCTCTATGATTACAAAACTGTTGGTGATTTGGCAACAAATGGCGAAATTAAACTTCAAAATGGTTCTGTAGTTGACGTTCCAGATAACATCGGTGATGACTTTGCTGTATACGTAAACAAGATTGACGATATCTCTTCTATCGTTGGTTATCGTAACGGTAACGTATGGTATGGTGAAGATGGTGAAGAAATCTCTGACCCTACTACATTAGATAAAGGTAGCGGTATCTCACCATGGCTTGTTGATCCAGAACAACGTAAAATCAATGCAAGTTCTTTCGAAGATTATGATCCACAATGGAGTGTAATGCCTCGTATTTCATTCTCATTCCCAATCTCTGACGAAGCATTGTTCTTTGCTCACTACGATGTTTTAACAGCACGTCCTGGTAATAACTATACAAATATTTACAGTTACTATTACTTCGATCAAATCAGTGGTGCTATCAACAACCCATCATTGAAACCTTCACAAACAATTGACTATGAACTTGGTTTTACTCAAAAGTTAACCAACTCATCATCAATGACAATTACAGGTTACTATCGTGAGTTACGTAATATGATTCAGTTGTATCGTTATACAGGTGCTTATCCAAAGGATTACACATCATTTAGTAACTTAGACTTTGGTACAGTTAAAGGTTTCACAGCATCATACGACTTACGTAGAACAGGTAACGTACGTTTACGTGCAAGTTATACATTACAATTCACAAACGCTACAGGTGCTAGCACAACAACAATGTCATCATTGATCGCTGCTGGTGTTCCTAACTTGCGTTCAACATTCCCAATGCCATGGGACCGTCGTCACCAATTCAATATTGTTCTCGACTATCGTTTTGGCGAAGGAAAAGATTATAATGGTCCTGTTACAAAACGTGAAGATAAGAAATCAATTCAATGGTTGGCAAACACAGGTGCTAGTTTGACAGTTAATGGTGGTTCAGGTACTCCTTATACATCAGCTGAAAACATTTCATCACCTATTTCTCCATCAACAAACATTTTGGAAGGTTCAATGTATGGTTCACGTCTCCCTTGGTCATTCCGTTTCGACCTTCGCGTTGACAAAGACATCAACTTGAAACTCGGTGGCAAAGATGGTGGTAAAGGCCGTGATGCTTATATGAACGTATATTTCCAAGTATTGAATCTCTTAAACTCAAAGAATATCATGGGCGTTTACAATGCTACAGGTAACCCAGATGATGATGGTTATTTGACAGCTCCTGAATACCAACGTGAAATTCAAATCCAAAGAGACCCTCAAGCATTTAGAGACTTATATAGTTTGTATGTAGATTATGCAGGTCACTATTCACAACCACGTCAAATTAGATTTGGTGTAATCTTTAACTTCTAAACAGAAATAAAAAATTACTGAAAATATGAAGACTATTGTTCGTTTATTAATTGTTGCATTTCTTTTTGCAAATGTAACAGAAATGAGAGCCGAGAAGGTCAAGATGAATGACACTAAATCTCGTGCTATCAAAGGTACAACAGCTGGATGTTCTCCGTCTTCTACATTTGCTTGGTTGAATATCAACAATGCAAGAGTACGTGTTAATGCAGGTGGTGACATGTGGTGGGATCTCCCTGGTGGAACAGGATCCAAATACTATATCCCTGCAAACGGTTCTGCAACATCATTGTATGCCGGCTCTCTTTGGATTGCTGGTCTCGATATTAACCAACAATTGAAGTGTGCTGCTATCCGTTTCCGTCAAGTAGGTAACGACTTCTGGACAGGACCTCTTACTATCGATGGTACAGCTTCTATTCTTCCAGAAACTTGTATGGAATACGATAAGATGTATACTATTACACGTGCTGAAGTAGACGAGTTCTTATCACACTGCGACCCTGTAACAGGTGCACCAGACCTCACAGGTGATTATCAAATTCCTACATCTATTAAAACATGGCCAGCTCACGGTGACCCTGCAAAAGGTATGAGCTACTATTTAGCACCTTTCTACGATAGAAATAAAAACGGTGACTACGAACCTGAATCAGGTGACTACCCTTATTATGATATCGAAAATGAACTCTGCCACAGCCAAGTTCCTACAATGGACGAAACTGAAGAAGGTTCAATGGTTGGTTCTATCTTAGCTGACCAAGTTATTAAAGGTGACCAAACAATTTGGTGGGTATTCAACGATAAAGGTAATGCTCACACAGAAACTGGTGGTTCTGCAATCGGTATGGAAATTAGAGCACAAGCTTTCGCTTTCGCTACTAATGACGAAATTAACAACATGACTTTCTATAGTTATGAAATTATCAACCGTTCAACCTATACTTTAACAAATACTTACTTCTCACCATGGACAGACGTTGACCTTGGTTATGCACAAGACGACTTCGTTGGTTGCGACGTAACACGTGGTTTAGGTTATGGCTATAATGGTTCTAATAAAGATGGTAATGGTGAACCAGAATCATACGGTATCAATCCTCCAGCAGTAGGTGTTGACTTCTTCCAAGGTCCATATTTGGATCCAGATGGAATCGACAACCCTAAATACGATCCTGCAACAGGTGAAAACTGCGACGAAAGTATCAATGGTGTTAACTTTGGTAATGGTATCGTTGACGACGAACGTTTCGGTATGCGCCGCTTCGTTTATCACGACAATGACCAAACAGACCACGGTGACCCAGATAAAGCTTCTGAGTATTACAACTATCTTAGAGGTGTTTGGAAAAATGGTGAAAAGATGCACTTCGGTGGTAACGCTTTCCCAGGTTCTCCTGGTGTAACTGACGTACCATGTGACTTCATGTTCCCTTATGACTCTGACCCATGTAACTGGGGTACAGGTGGTTTGCCAACAGGCTTCCCGGGTTACTGGAGTGAAGAAACAGGTAACAATGGTGCTCCAAATAACCCTGCTGACCGTCGTTTCATGCAATCAGCTGGTCCTTTCACATTGAAACCAGGTGCTGTTAACTACATTACTTTCGGTGTGCCATGGGCACGTTCTTCAGCTGGTACTGCTTGGGCTTCAGTAGAATTGTTACGTCGTGTTGACGATAAATGTCAATCAATGTTCGACAACTGCTTCGACGTTCTCGATGGTCCAGATGCTCCAGACCTCACATTCCGTGAACTCGATAAGAAACTCATAGTTTATATTTCAAACTCTGAAAATTCTAACAACTATGGCGAGTCATATACAGAAGTTGATCCACAAATCTGCGGTCCACTCGTAACCGACTCACTCCAACGCAATGACTCTACATACCGTTTCGAAGGTTATGTTGTATACCAATTGTTAAATAAAGAAGTAAACGTTGATGAACTCAACGATATTTCAAAAGCACGTATCGTTTATCAATGTGACGTTAAGAACGATGTTTCAACTATCATCAACTATATCTATGATGATCAATTGCAAGCTTCAGTACCAACATTGATGGTCGAAGGTGCTAACGAAGGTATCAACCGTACATTCGTTCTTACACAAGACGCATTTACAACAACAGGTGACGTTAACTTGGTAAACCACAAGACATATTATTATATGGCAATTTCTTATGCTTATAATAATTATCAAGATTATACAGTTGACCCTAACAACCCAATGGCTTTGTTCGGTCAAAAAGCTCCTTATCTTGCAGGTCGTAAAAATATCAAGTTGTATTCAGCAGTTCCTCATAAGATTGTTAACGGTACAGTTATCAATGCTAACTATGGCGACCAACCACAAATCACTCGTTGGGCAGGTCTTGGTAATGGTGGCAACCAACTCGAATTAACAGACGAAACAGTCAATGAAATTTTGAGTAAACGTCCAGCTAACTCTGAAGACAATTTATTCGGTAGCCCTGATTACCCAATTGCATATCACCCAACATATAAAGCTGGTTATGGTCCAGTTGATATTAAGATCGTTGACCCATTAAACGTTGTATCAACAGACTATGCAATCTGGTTCGAAGATTTCCATATTAAATATATGCAAAAAGTTACTGGTGACCCAACAGTATTCGGTGACTCAGTTGCTAAACAAGTCTTCAGATGGGTATTGAAAGATATGAATACAGGTGATTTGTTCTACTCAGATACAACATCAGACTTCAAATCAGAAAATATCTTCTTAGAAAGAGGTATTTCTATACAAGTTCAACAACCATGGAATATTGGCCCATTGCAAGTTGGTACTAATTATGATACTCAATACAATGAGTACGATCCAGCTTGGGATGTTCTTGCAACTAACAATGGTGTTATCACTTCATCAGTTACTTATGCTGACTCTTCAAATAGATGGTTAAGCGGTATCAGAGATGACGATAATATCACAACTTCAGCTCTTAACTGGATTCGTTCAGGTACCTATGGTAACCAAGAAGATGGTCAGTCAAATCAAAATGACTATAATGTTGCCTCTACAGAAGGTGGTATCAGCATACCATATGACCCAACAGAAGATTATGAGAAGATTGCTGAAGGTACATGGGCACCAATGCTTTTGACTAACTACTATCATAATTCAGGTCAAAACGTACCAGGTCCTCTTTACAAATCTAACTGTAGAGTTGACTCTATCTTCAGAAAATTAGGTTCAATTGACATTGTTTTAACATCAGACAAATCAAAATGGTCACGTTGTGCTGTAGTTGAAATGTGCGCTGATAAGAATTTATCAGAAGGTAATGTACCTACATTCGCATTACGTTATGCTCCATCAGTTGATAAAAATGGCAAACCATGTAGCGATATGAACATGGAAGCTAGCGATAATCCTGAAGACGCAAATTATATCTCAGCAAGAGGTATGGGTTGGTTCCCAGGTTATGCTATCGATGTTGAAACAGGTGCACGTCTTAACTTGTGCTTCTCTGAAGACTCATACTATCCTGATTTGAATGGTCGCGATATGTTATTCAATCCACCAGCATTGAAGGAAACAACAGTCTTGTCATCTTCTATAGCACAGCTTTCAGACCCTGTATTGTTCGATGCAGTTGATGGTACACCAGTATTGGGCGGTAAACACTTCGTTTATGTATTCCCAATGAATGACGCAGGTGAATTAGGTTCTTCAAATAATAAAGTTCAATATAAATCTCCTGCTTATGACGCTGGTGCATATATTTGCAACACATTGAAGAAGATTGAAACTATCAATTCAGCACAACAGGTACACTACATCACATTCTGGGGTCAACCATTGTGGGTAGGTATGCCAATGGCTGTAGAAGGTAGAGAATGGTTACAAGAAGGCAACCCAGTTAAGATTTCAGTTCGCGTTGCTACACCTTATAGATCAGGTTATGGTGACATGCCACTTGAAGTAGTAACAGACGAGTTGTATGATACAGAAAACCACAATGGTTACTATCCATACTATACATTCTCAACAAATGGTTGCGCTCCTACTGTTAAAGATCTTGAAAAAGGTAAAACTGACCTTGACATGATTACAGTAGTTCCTAACCCATACTATGCATTCTCAAGTTATGAAGGCAATGCTCTTACACACACTGTTAAGATTGCTAACGTTCCAGACAAGTGCGTTGTAACAATCTATACAGTAAATGGTGCTAAGATCCGTCAATTCAAGAAAGACTCAAGTGAAGTCACTTCAATTGATTGGGATTTAACAAACTTTGCTAACACTCCTATCGCAAGTGGTTTCTATATCATCCATGTAAGAGACCTCGTAAACGGTGGTGAAAAGTCAGTTAAATTCTATTGCGCAATGCGTCAAGTTGACTTAAATACATTCTAATTATTATGCGAACAAAATTAAAAAGTACGATCATGAAAAAGTTATTTAAAAACATCGTTATAGTAAGCTTGACAATCTTAGCATTAGGATTCAGCAATACAGCTTTCGCAGGTAATAAGGATAGATCTGGTCAAGCAGGCGCTACTGAGTTGTTGATTAACCCTTGGGCATCAACAGCTGGTTGGGGTAACGCAGGTATGTCTTCAGTTAAAGGTGTTCAAGCTATGTGGAGCAACGTTGCTGGTATCACATCAACAAACACTATTGACTTAAACTTCTCATACACAAGTTGGTTACAAGGTTCAGGCGTTAATGCATACTCATTCGGTTTCCTTACACGCGTTTCTGAATCTGTAGTAGGCGGTCTCTATGTTATGTCATTCAATCCAGGTGAAATTTATAGAACTGATACTGAAAATCCTGATATGACATTAGGAACTTTCAAACCATCTTTGATGAATATCAATGTTGCAGTTGCAAAATCATTCTCTAACAGTATTCATGCTGGTTTCGTTTTGAAGATTATCAGTGAGTCAATTTCTGATATGGTTGGTACAGGTTTCGCTATTGATGCTGGTATCCAATATGTAACAGGTATCACAGATAATATTCACTTCGGTATTACATTGAAGAATATTGGTACAACAATGAAATTTAGCGGTGACGGTCTTACATTTATCTCTAACCCAGGTTCATTCTTCGGATCAGAACTCACCGTTGTTCATCGCGCTGACCAATTCGAATTGCCAACTCAATTGAATATCGCTGCTGCTTATGACTTCAACTTTACAAATGGTTCACGTCTTACAGCTGCTGGTAACTTCACATCTAACTCCTTCTCAAAAGACCAAGTAACATTGGGTCTCGAAGGCGCTTGGAAAGAATTCATCGTTCTCCGTGCAGGTTACACAATTGAAAACGGTATCTGGAATGATATTGAACTCGATGAATGTACAAACGTTAACAATGGCTTATCATTGGGTGCTTCAGTACAAGCTCCTCTCGGTGAAGATATGAAAGTCGCTATTGACTACTCATACCAAGACACACACCATTGGAACGGTACACATACTATAGGTGCAAGAATTATTTTCTAAGGATTGACCTATATTCAGAAATAATTCGTATCTTTGCATACGATTAAACAAAAAGGGCCCTTATTTCGGTAAGGGTCTCTTTTTTCTTTTTTAAAACTAAACTAAAATAACATATTATGGCTGAATTTGAATATTTTACACAGGCTGGACTTCAGAAATTAAGAGACGAGTTGGATCGTCTTATTCTCGAGGAACGTCCAAAAGTCGTTCAGGCAATTGCTGAAGCTCGTGATAAGGGAGATCTTTCAGAAAATGCCGAATATGATGCTGCTAAAGAAGCTCAACAACATCTTGAAATGAAGATCGTTGAACTTCAACAATTAATTATGAGTGCACGCGTACTTGATGAATCTAAAATGGATACATCTAAAGCTTTGCTCCTTTCAACAGTAAAAATAAAGAATTTAAAAACTAATGCTGTCATGGCTTACACTTTAGTTCCTGAGAAAGAAGCAGACCTTAAAAATCATAAAATATCTGTTACTTCTCCTATCGCTAAGGGTCTCCTCGGAAAATCTGTCGGCGATCAAGTGGAAATTCAAGTGCCTGCAGGTAAGGTTATGTTTGAAATCATTGAAATAACTCGTTAATATTATGGCTACAATATTCTCTAGAATAATCAATGGTGAAATACCTTGCTATAAAATCGCTGAAAACGATAAATTCTTCGCTTTCCTCGATATCAATCCTTTGATGAAGGGTCATACACTCGTTATTCCTAAAAAGGAAGTAGATTATATCTTCGATGTAGAAGATAATGATCTCGGTGAAATGATGATTTTCGCTAAACAAATAGCAAATAAAATCAAGAATGTTATCCCATGCATTAAGGTCGGCGTGGCTGTGATAGGTCTTGAAGTACCTCACGCACATATCCACCTCGTACCAATGGAAAAAGAAGGCGATCTCGACTTCAAACGTCCTAAACTCCAACTTTCTCAAGAAGAATTCGAAGAGTTACAAAAACAATTGGCGTTTTAAAACAAAATCAAAAAAATCATAGACTCAAAAACTCAGAAATTTAATCTTTCTGGGTTTTTGAGTTTTTTATGCCTATAAACAAAAACCAATACTTAATTTAAAAGTGAAATTATCTGCGACTTTGTCGAATGAATAAGGTCCGTAGCGATAAAAGATTCCCAACCCTAATTTGTTGAACGAAGTCTTTATGATATTGTCGATGATGAGTCCGCTTTCGTAATATCCTTTGCTCAGATCTTTTAAATCGTAATTATTGCCTTCGCTTAAATATCCAAATGCAAGGTTTGTCACGACAATCAACTCTGGATGGAATTTCTTAAAGTCTATTAACAGATTTCTGAAATTATGAGAGAAATATAATGCGGCGAATCTGTCGCAGAAAAACTCGTCTGGAATCATTGTGTTGAAATTGTCGGTGCTATATAGCTCGAATTTTCCGTATCTGCTTCCGAAAATATTGAATAATTCCGTAATAGGAGCGATTCCGTTGATATATCCTAATTGTGCGGTAATGGTGGTCGATCCGATGTAACGCGTCTCTTTGCTGCCTTTTAATTGTAGTTCAGCCTTGTCGAAATTGTAAGGACTGCCGAAAACATCTTTCAGATTCTTTTGATATGAAATCCAGATGACGGGATTTGGAATGCCTTCAGCTCTTATATTCCTGCCACTTCTGACAAACTTCTCATTAAATGCAATTCTCAATATAAAATCTAGAGTGGTCAATCGATATGTTGTAGATCCTTGCCAGTTAAAAGGTGTCTTGTCAGCAACTTCAAAGTTGACGAAACCTTTGAGATATCTGTTAAGATATGTTGAATAATTAACACAAATCTTATTGTTCAGTGAAGTCGCATTGACATAAAAGAGTTTATAATCTGAAGGGTCGAATGGGTTTATCTTGCTTTCAAAACCATAGTCGCCTAATCTCTCGAATTTATGTTCGGCAGAAAACTTCAGTTTCATGTCTTTTGAACCTAATAGATAAAAATTCAAATTGCCGCCATAATTGAATTCTTTTGCCTTGAACCAATAGTTGCCGAATCCGCCGATTGAAAAATATTTGGAGATTTTATCGTTGGTCCTTAACCCCAACCCGAGCATGAAACCATTGCCGATGTTATAATCGATAATGTCGTCGATATTAAGATTCACAAAACTTAAAGGAATCTCGTTCCCCATCAAGGAATTTATCGATTCGAATACCTTGTCGAAGTTGAAGTTGACTTCTTTAAGAGCGTCTTCTACGTATTTATAAGTCGCTTCTAAACGTTCTTCGTCAAGTTTTTCATAACGATAATATTTGATTATGTCATCTGATTTTCCAGCATTGTCATTAACGGAATATTCGCTCATGTCGAAGATATTCTCGTCGATTTCCTTATTTATTTCAATGTCGCTTAAATAACTTTTACCAATTCCGTGGATGATGCCGTCGGTGTTGGCATCGACAGCGCCTGTGAGAGTTATCTTAAAGTTAGTGTTAAGTTGTTTTGGGAACCACACTCCGTCAATTTTTTCGTATAATTGTTGAATGTCGATGTGGAAAGATTCCTGTTTGTTAGGAGCGGCTTTTATGTTTTGTATTGCCCAGTTGTCGGAGTTGACGGTTATTGTTCCTCTCAAGGAATTGAAAGTAGTGTTCTTGTAAGGAGCAAATGCAATAGTAAAAATACTGTCGTTTCCTTCTGTCCTGAATGCGTCTTCAAGGAAGAAGATATATTTGTTTTTGCTGCCTTTACTAATAGGATTGACGTATTTTTTGTTGTTTATTGTGACGAAGTCTTCCTGAAAACCTATACTTTGAAGGTTTTCCAGAAGATAAACTCCTTGGGATTCTTTCATCCCGGAGACTTTGTTTGCTAATATTATTTTCTTGTTTTTGTTAGGCTTTTCGTAATACTGTTCCGAGACGGTCTCCATTGCCATAAGGTCGTTGTTGCGGAATTCTTCGAGTGCCATATCACCAGCAGGCAGGTTGGTGGTGTCTATAGCAAAAATCATATTGTCATACATCTTGTAATGATATGAATTCAGACTTTTGATGTTGTTGGACTCTCTATATTTGAAAACGCTGTCGATGATACGATTTGCAGGGTTGTTGTTTCCGTCGATGACTATTTCTGATAGTTCGATGTTCTGCGGTTTCAGTTTTACATAAATCTTATTTTCACCCTCAGCAATCTCGATTTTCTTCTTTTCATAACCAACAAAAGAGAAGGTGAGATTCTTTATTTCCTCTTTGCTTTTTATTGAAAAATTACCGTCGATGTCGGATGTGGTTCCAAGAGTTCCGTTGTCGTTGACGACGATATTCACGAACGCCAGCTTCTCTTTAGAAAACTCGTCGGTGACAACGCCGCTTATGTTGTTCTGACCTATTAGGCAGAAGTTTAATATCGCGAGAAGAAATGATAATAAGAATCCTTTTTTCATTTTTTGAAATTTAATTGTTCACTTTTAATTCAATAGACGCTTCAATGTTTGTTAATTTTAATAGGTCTCATTGAAAAGTCTCTACAATATCGGACGCGATGAATCGCATCCCTACAATCATTCCTAATTCCTAATTCCTAATTTCTCATTATTGATATGTCTCTCCTTATCTCTCTTTGTCTTTTTCTCCAGGTTGTTTTTCAATGCCTCGGTGAGGTTGACGCCGGTCTGGTTGGCGAGGCAGATAAGCACGAACAAGACGTCGGCCATTTCGTCGGCGAGATTATATTGTTTGTCGGATTCCTTGAAAGATTGTTCTCCGTATTTTCTTGCTATGATTCTGGCTAGTTCGCCGACTTCTTCAGTAAGCAACGCCATGTTTGTCAGTTCGTTGAAATAACGTACGCCGAGAGTGTTGATCCATTCGTCAACTATTTTTTGAGCTTCATCAATAGTCATAATCTTATTTTTTCACAAATTTAAAAAAATATACTAATACGAATTGTCTTATAGAGTTAAAAAACTTACATTTGCAAAAAATATAAGACGTGGAAAATACTTTTACTTTAGTTGCAAAAACATTACCAGGCTTTGAAGAGCTCCTGGCTGAAGAATTAGCTGCATTAGGTGCAGAGAATATCAATGTGTTATATCGTGCTGTAAGTTTTGATGCCGACAAGGCTTTGATGTATAAGGCGAACTATTGTCTTCGTACAGCATTGAGAATCTTGAAGCCAGTCATGACTTTCGTGGCTCGTAACGAGTTGATGTTATACAAGAAGATTTTTGAGATCAAGTGGCACGAGATTTTTGGCATTGAAGAGACTTTCGCCATCGACGCTGTTGTAAGCGGAAATTATTTCACACACTCGCAATATGCTGCTCTTAAGGTGAAGGATGCCATCGCTGATGAGTTCAGACAGAAATACGGCGCACGTCCTTCTGTTGACACAGAGAACCCTGATTTGAGAATCAACCTTCATATAGAAAATGAAAAGGTCACTCTTTCATTCGACAGCTCTGGCGATTCATTGCATAAGAGAGGCTATCGTAAGGCAGTTGACAAGGCTCCTATGAACGAGGTGCTCGCTGCCGGACTTATCAAGTTGACAGGATGGAAGGGCGACAAGAACTTCGTCGACTGCATGTGCGGCTCTGCAACAATTCCTATCGAGGCAGCAATGTTGGCGATGAATATACCTGCAGGTTATTTCAGAGAAAACTACGGTTTCATGAAATGGCACGACTTCGATGAGAAATTATGGAAAGAGATAAGACAGGCCGCTGACGATGAAATATGCGACTGCGACTACGAAATCATGGCTTCTGACCATTCAGCTAAAGCAGTACAAATAGCCAAGTCTAACATACAAGGCGCTCATCTTTCACACGACATCACTCTCCTTCAACAGGATATGTTCGAGATGACACCTCCAGAAGCTCCTGGTATCTTGCTTATCAACCCTCCTTATGGCGAACGTCTCGAAGAAAAAGATATCGTAAACCTTTATAAGAGCATCGGCAATACCTTGAAACGTAACTTCAAAGGCTATGAGGCATGGGTCATCAGCAGCAACATAGAAGTGCTGAAACTCATAGGACTTAAACCATCGAAGAAGATTGAGGTTTATAACGGTTCTTTAGACTGCCGTTTCTATAAGTTCGAAATCTTTGACGGCTCATATAAAGATATGAAAATTAAGAAAGCAGAAAATAATATTGAATAACTATGAAACGAATCCTGTTTTTTTTGATTTGTCTGTCGTTGTTTTCTTGTAAAGATGACGTCAATTTCAATCCGATGTCTAACTTCCCGGACGAGAAGATTGTCGCTCTTGATATGGATTTGCGTAATGTCGTTAACGAAGGCATCGTAATTCCGTCAAACAGTCAATGTGATGAGCCAGGATTCGCTTTTACTTTCAACGCTGAGAAGGGTCAGTATTACAAGATTTATTATCAGAATGAGTCATATAAGTTTGGTGATAACGACTCTTTGAGCAATGAGAATTTTTACGGAAGTTGGGAAGACGTCAGCGTCGGTTTCAAGAAAGTTGAAGAAAACGGCATGGTGACAGATTATTTCCGCATTGTCGGCAATCCTCGTGATGAGAAGAAATATTACGGAGCCGATTTGACAAGAAACAAATTCAATCAGGAGTCTGTCGATAAGGTGATAGAAGCCATTACTAACAACCGTGACTGGTATGAGTCGGTCAAGGCTAAGGCTGTCAATAATAACTATTCTTTGGAAAGACAACTTTATCTTGATGCCATTTGGATCATCAACGATAATAAAAACAGAGGCGACGTCAACAATAGATTCAAGCGCAACCCTCGCGTGGGTGAATATTCTTTCATGCTCGTCGTTTGTGATGAAGAAGCCTTGAACCAAATCCCTGATTATATCAAGAACATAAGCCTTACAGATGAAAACGGTGCTTACGTAAATCCATATTCTTATTTTTCAAAGAATAAAAACAAGGGTATAAAGGTCATTGTAGGCGACAGACGTTTGAAGACGCGTGCTGTAATAAGTCCTGAATATGGAGTGTTCTTGGATGAGACTGTGGTCAAGACCAACGACTTCGCTGTAAATAATGCGAATCCTTTGTGCAGCGATTCAGATGAGATGTACTCCAACGCTTTGTATAAGCAGTTCTTGAGCGATGTGAGCAGGCAGTATACATTAAGAAACATACCGCTTATCAAAGATGTAGTTTCCGACGAAGATCCATATACTATGAAGGAATATGAAGAAGCAAGGACTAAATACGACAGCTCTCAGCTTCAATACAATTATCCTGTTGTGTCGGAATATCTCGGAACGACTGTGAAGCTGAATGAGGATAACAGCATTTCATTGATAAATCCAGGCAATGATGATTATGATGATTTGCATAAGGAGTCTACCGGTATTATTACTAGAGTGGGTTTTACATACGGCAAGTTCCGCGGCAAGATAAAGTTCCCTGTCATGCTTAACGAAGAAAACATCTGGAATGGATTGACTTACGCTTTCTGGCTGATATATCAAGACGAACATAAGTGGAACAATAGAAGGACAAGCACAGCGGGAGGCGGCTATATAGACAAGAACGACAGCTCTGAAAATCCTGTCAGACATCACGACTATCATTATTCTGAAATAGATATTGAGATAGTGAAAGCATCGAGGTATTGGCCTAGATATTATTATGAAGACCATAGCAATCATTACTCGGAAAATCCTAAGAATAATAACGAGATAATGTATTGCTGTACCAATTGGGATTTGGCAACCAAAGAGCCTGTTAATTTCTCGGCTGGATTAAATAAGATACCATACGGCAACAACACTTACGAAGCGATGCGATGGACTGATTTATACAAGGCCTTGACGATAAAGTCGCCAATCAGCAATGAGGCCTTTAAAGAAGACTATTATTATTACGAGATAGAATGGCGTCCTAATGAGATAATATGGCGCATCGGACCATCGGAAGACAAGATGCAAGTTGTAGGATATATGAATGACGAATACACGGCGATACCTAACAACCAGATGCTGTGCATAGTGACACAGGAATATCATTATTCCGAATGGTGGCCTCCAATAGTCTTTGAACAAGGACTGATTCCATACAACAAGAGCGACATAGAAGGAAGAGTATACGAGATTATCGTGGAGTGATTGGAGGGTATGAGAATAATTGTAGTTATTATATTATTAGCCTTCGGCTTTTGGCCTTCTGCGGTCAACGGACAACAGATTTCATGTACGGTGCCTGAGCCTGTCGAAGGCACAACGAGTGGACAACAGACTTCGTGTACGGTGCCTGAGCCTGTCGAAGGCACAACGAGCGGACAACATATTTCATGCGCGATGCCTGAGCCTGTCGAAGGCACAGCTTCCGGCGCTTCGACAAGCTCAGCGACCTCGTTCCCACGGACTGTTGACGGTTGTCCGTTGTCTGTTGACTATTATGAAAAACAGATTCATATTGCAGATTCCTTATATAAAAACTACCTCCCTCAATATAATTTCGACGAAGTAAAAGCCGCGATGAAGTTCTTTGATAGCCTTCGGCTATCTAAGACAACAGACTTCTTCAACAGGATTTTTCCAAACAGAAAACAAAAAGACTTGTGTACGGTGCCTGAGCCTGTCGAAGGCACAACGAGCGGCGCTTCGACAAGCTCAGCGAGCTCGTTTCCACGGACTGTTGACCGTTGTCCGTTGTCTGTTGACTTCAATTGCGCTAAAGCGCATTATTACCACGCCGTGGGTCTCACGGAACGCGATGACATTGTAGGTGCTTGCGAGCATTATCTCATCGCCTTGGAGATTATGGAAGAAGATGACCTTATTAAAAGTCTCAAAGACACAAAGACACAAAGACGCAAAGTTTTGAGGAAACAAAGAAACGATGAAAAAGCACTCTGCGACTCTGCGACTCTGCGTCTTTGCGACTATAACAAAGAGGATTACGAAAAGATAAGGTTTGTTGCCCTGATATATACACGTCTTGGAAGATTGTTCCTTAATGAAAATTATTGCGATCTCGCAATCATAAAATACAGAAAAACCTTGGAATATGTAGAAATTATTGATGAAAAGCCTTTTAAGGCAAATGTCCTAAAAGAGTTAGGCAATTCATATCATCTTTCATCAGAACCAGATAGTGCCTTGTATTATTATAATAAATCCTTAAGATATAATTCAGCTCTGCCAAACAAATTGGATGTTGAGAAAAGTATTGCTCAGATATTGTTTGATAAAGGTGAAAAAGATACGGCATATTTATTAATAAAGAATAACCTGAATATAATAGATAATGAAAATGTTAGATATTCATACTATGCTACTTTAGGAAGAATGTGTTATGAAGATAATATGTATGATTCGGCAATATATTATTTAGAAAAAAGTATTGAGAGTTCTATATATCATACGAAAGCGACATCTGCCATGCAATTGTCAGCAATTTTTGACTCATTAGGTAATTATGAAAAAAAATCCTATTATGATACGTTTGTTTCAAAGATATCTGTTGTTAATTTTAATAAAGGTGTAGAAAGCACGCAACTTCATACATTATACATTGATTATTCTAACAGAAAGGCAGAAAGAGAAAGATTAAAATTACGAAGCAACAATATTACAGCTAATTTATTCATCTTTATGCTAATGATATTCATATTTTTAAAATTCCAAAATAAACATAAGAAAATATCCTCTATATTAAATGACAAAAAATTATTGATAACTCAAATTGTTGATGAAATAAAACTGAAAGAAAAACATATTGGCGATTTGGAATTTAAACAAAAGCTAGCAGATGGTAAAATAAGACAAAAGAATAATGAAATAAAAGAAAGAGATGAATTGTTGATAAAATATCGTTGTGAATTATCAGAACTGAAGAATAAATTGGAAAGGTTAAAGTCTGAATGTTCCGATATAAATAAGTTTCTTCAGTCGGAAGTTTGTTCAAGTATTTTAAACCATATAGACAATTTGTCTAAAAAGAATATCGATTCTTCAGAACTTGAAAAATTGACTCAGGAACAATTTATATTACTATCAAGATCTGCAAATATCTATCTAAACAATGTCATAGATGACATTTCAAACAAATATCCAAAATTAAAAAATGACGATTTATACTATATATGTTTAGTCATTTTAAACCTTAGCGACAAGCAAATATCTTCTTTATTCGGAGTTACTTACAATACAATAAAGGTAAGGAAACGAAAAATTTGTTCTATATTGGGCATTAATAATGACGATTTACATGGTTTTTTGATAAACATAGTGTAGTTAATAAGTAGAATATCAAAATCTTAACTGATTTTATATTACTTTTTTTCTCTTGACAAACAACAACTTTCAGCATACTTTTGAAAAAAATTAAATGTATGAAGAAAGTTTTTTTAGCAGTCATGCTTTTTCAAATCGGCTTTATAGCAGAAGCAAAGCAAACGACAATCAACGACAAGGTGGATGTATGTGCGACACACTCTAACATATACAACGGCACAGAATCCCGTTCCCAATCCATCTCGGCTGACATTACCGGTCACACTTTAACTATTACCTTTAACGATAATGTGGGAATTGCTCATATTATTATTAAGGATTCTAACGGTGTTTATATCGACAGAGAAAATGTTTTCTCAACACCAGATTACGCTACATTCTTTATTAATGATGCTGGCTACTACAGAATGGACATCACATTAAGCAATGGCGAGCAGTATTATGGATATTTCAGAGTTGAAAATTGAAAACTGAAAGTTATGAGGATTAGCATTTTTGCAATAGGGAAAAACAAGTTCATAGAATACGTCTCTCGATAAATCGTCTGATTGACGAATTTATCGGGAGATTTTTTTAAGAAATAAATCAAACTACAGATGTGGAAAAATGGGTTCTATCCATTGATGTAGGAAAATTGATAATAAATAGAACCCACCTATAATATTATTACAATTTAAAATGATTAGCCATGAATAAAATATTGTTAAAAAGAGTATTATTGTTGATAGCTGCAATTGCAATGTCATTAACAGTAAAATCACAGTCTGTAGTCAAGTATGAAAGATTTGTTGATGATGGTCATGCCTGGCATAATTGTACAAGAGCACTTGAAACATCTGATGGAAATATCATTATGATGGAAGAATGCATCGATGCGACAACAGATTTTTCTGAAGTTTATACAGAGTCCGTCAACCTACTTAAAATAAGTCCGCAGGGAATGCTTATTGATTCAGTAAAAGTCAATTTTCAGGGTACAAACATGAATTGCCCGTTTTTCATACTGTCAACCGAGGCAAACAGCAATGTGATGGGTGGTCTGTACTTAAATGAAAACAATGAACTGCGTTATGCAGCAATCTTCTTTGACGACCTTCTTACCATCACTAACAGCATAGATGTTGTCTTGCCAGTCGAAGGGTTCACGACTTCTTACAAATCAATTGTTGACTGCAATAATGATTTGATATTCATGTCAAAGAAAAATGACACCAACGACACTTATATTTTTATCAAGATGGATATCTATGGCGAAGTCAAGACTGTTAAATATTCGACATCAGAAAACTACAAGGACCTTTATCTTACTGAAAAGTCACTTTATGTCCACAGCAGTGATCCTTTGGAATATGGCTGTTACTTTTTCAATGGAGAAGGCATCACAACAATTAAAATAGTCATTTTGGATAAAAATTTTGAAATCTTGGATTTTGTTGATGTCAATAAATTTATAGATGCTAACCATAGTTATGTTTTTAATTGTGCACAATCGGAGATTCTGCTTTCTGAAGGAGGAAATATACTTATGAGTTCCATTGTAAGAGATAGTGGAGGCTGGAGTGATGAATTGTCAGAATATATTCAGTTAACAAAATTTAATGATAATTATGAGATTGTGGACTATGTAAGGATAGCTTCAAGGCTTGTGTATGGCGACGAAGGTGAGTTTTATGTAAATTCGACCAAATCTATTTTAGAAGACAGCTATGGTAACGTTTATCTGATTTGGATTGACACCGATGGCGAATATATGGTGAGTTTTATAAATAAGAAAATGGAGTTAGTTTGGGAATGTCCTTTAGATCAGACAGGTGCTGATATATCTTTGTTGTATGACGCATTTATTATGGACGACAACAAGCTAGTGGTTTATGGCGATTATGTGAAATTTGACGTAGGCTATTTTGGAGTATGCCACATACTCACTAATAACAGTGATATAACATCTGTATCCGAAAATCCTAATTCACTCAGTTCTTCCAGCATCTATCCTAATCCAGCAAGTGACTTCGTCATGGTAGAGGCAGAAAATGAAACAGAGGTAAAGATCTATTCCGTCAGCGGACAAATAGTTTTGCGTCAAAACGTCAGCGAAGGAACAAGCACTATCGATGTTTCAAGACTCAACAGCGGAATCTATTTCATCGATGTTGAAGGCGTGATGAATAAGGTTGTTGTGAGATAGAATGAATTCAGTAATTCAGGGTTATATTAGATAATCTAACGTAGAGCCGCACCGCCGTGCGGCTTTTTTATTCTTGCTCAATAACCCATTTCGCATCTTCATAGATGACAGTCTCAAAGTCTTTGTTTTTCTCTTTAGCCTTTTGTTCGAGGAATAATATCATTTCTTTGTCGCCTCTCCATTTCTTGACGAGTTCGTTGACTTTAACCTCAAAAATCATTTCTTCTGTGACATCGGTAAAGTCGCGGAGCAGTGTTTTGTTGTTTAAGACGTTGTCGGCTTCGATTTTGTATATCTCCTCTAAAGATTTGCCTTGTATGTTGGCTTGAATCTTAAGTGCTTCTACCCAGTCCTTGTCTTCTTCAATCTCGTTGGCAATCTGAGCTATTGCTATCTCGTGGCTGTTTCTTATAACAGGATTTTCTACATTGCTGATTCCTTTGATGAGATAGGGTTCCTTGGTGATTTTATATCTTGCATCATCTATGGATATGTTGAGGCTGTCGGCTATGCGTATTGTCTCAGCTTGCATAAGGCTGTCGGATACACACAATGCGAGAAGAGCTTCTTCCACGAATTTGTATGTTGCCTTATACCATTGATGTGCGGAGGTGTAGAAAACGACATAGTCGGCACGAAGTATGCTTCTTAATAGGTTTATCTCGTTTTTATAAAGATGCACTCTGTCGAATCCTTTGAAAACATCTTCGTTATAGAACAATATTTCCACGTCGTCCATGATTTCATTCCATGGAAGCTGTTCGTTAAGCCCCCAGATGAAGGAGTCGCCTACGAACAAGACTTTAGGTTTCTTGCAATTCTCGTCACATTCTATCTCGACGTTTAACTTATAATCTTCGCTTTTGTTTATGATAGGAAACAAAAGGTTCAAGGAAGCTTCGTCGTTGTGACACTTGACATAATAAGGTTCAGGCTTGCCGTACTTTATCTTAGGTATGCCGAAGTCGTTGAGGCTGTTCATGAATCTGAAGAGAGAGTCGTATCCGTAGACCGCAGTATATTGCCAGTGGTTGTCTGTCTTAGGAAATACAGTATATTCCAAGGTGTCTTTCATGCTTCTGAACCAGCTGGTCATCTCTATGTTAGGAAAGCCGGCCTCTGCCAATGCATTGGAATAATAGTCCAAGGAGTTGATAGTTGTAGTGTCTTTATCTCTTCTTGGAAGATATTCTGAGTAGACATATACCTTGCTTGGCGCCATGAACGAGAGGAATTCAATGTCGTATGATTTAAGCACATTTCTCAGCTGGCACATCATCTCGACGTTTTTGTCGAAATAATCCTTAGCTTTCTCTGCGGTACTGAATGCGCTATATTGTTCGGTGCCATAATAATCTTTGACAGCTCCTTCGTAAAACAGCCAGTTGTCTTTTCCTGGGGTGATGAAGTGTATGTAGGTCTTTTTGAAGAAAGCCCAGATATATTGGTTGTAGATGCGTATTAAGTTCTCTCTGAATCCGAAGTTTTCCGACACGTATTTCTCCAGCTGTATCTGGTATTTTCCGTCTGAATAAGATTGGTATGTCAATTCTGGAAGTTCAGTCTTCTCTGTGAAACCGGTGAGAGGCTTGACTTTGAATATGTCAAATTGTTCTTGAATTAATGGCAGCCATAGTATTGCCATTAATATTGAGAATAGAATGATATGTGTTTTAGTGTTTTTCATTAGAATCTGAAATAAATGAATGGGCTGAAGCCTGTTGCGTTAAGAGCGCCTAGGCAGAATATGAAACCGAATAATGATAATACGAAAGCGATGATATGTTGTTTTGTATTATACTCTGTGAAATATACTTTTTCCTGCCATCTCAAACCGAACTTGCTTAGGGTGATGAAAGAGAAGAATGCGGCGATGAGCATTGTGGTGTAGAAGTGAGGGTTGTCGGAGAAGTGGAATGGCACGAAGTCGAAGGCGAAGAGACGTTTGATGAAGAGCCATGACAGGTCTATTCTTTCGATGCGGAAGAAGCATCGTGTCAATACTATGATTGCGAATGTTATTATTACGGAAGGTATTCTCCCTAATTTGTTGAGCCATTTGACTAGGAATAGTTTGTCGGCGCAGATGAAGATGCCTTGCAAAGCTCCGTAGATGACGAAGTTCCATGCAGCGCCGTGCCATAGCCCTGACATCAAGAAGCAGAACCATAGATTGAAATATTTTCTGGCTTCTGTCTTGACGCGGCTGCCACCCAAAGGGAAGTAAAGATAGTTCTTGATGAAGACGCTGAATGTCTGATGCCATCTGCGCCAGAACTCTGATATTGACGTTGAGACGTAAGGGTTGTCGAAGTTTTCGGGGAAACGGAAACCTAGCATTCTGCCCAGACCAATGGCCATGTCGGAATAGCCTGCGAAGTCGAAATAGATCTGAAAGGTGAAGGCGAGAATCACTATCCATGCTGTCGTTGAATCTAAATTGGCTATCTTGCTGGCAATGTCGTTCAACTGTGCAGTGGTAAGAATGTCGTAGTTGGAAGGACCTAAAATTTTATCGACTTGATAACCTATAACATCGGCTATCAATATTTTTTTCGAAAGGCCTAAAACGAAACGATAGAAACCTTGAAGCCTGTCGCTCATCAATGATTCACGCTCTCTGATTTGGTCGGCTATGTCGCAGTAACGAATGATAGGACCTGCCACGAGTTGAGGGAACATTGTGATATAGAGCATATAGTCGCTGAGACGTTTCATAGGTTCGTTGACGCCGCGGTAGGTGTCGAGGGTGTATGTGACACTCTGGAATGAGAAGAATGATATTCCGATAGGAAGCAGTATCTGCATCCATTCTATTGGTTCACGTCCGAAGAGACCAGCCAGGAAGTTGAAGTTCTGTATGCTGAAGTTGCCGTATTTATAGTAGAAAAGCAGACCGATGCTGATGGTTATGGAAATGCCGCATAGAATCTTTTTGACAAGAGGCTTCTCTGATTTGTGCATATATTTCACCAAATAGAAATTGGCGATGTTTGAAACAATGAGTTGAATTACAAATTCTGGTGCTCCGTATGCATAGAATATCAAAGAAGCAATTAAGAGTGTATAGTTGCGGAGTTTCTTCGGTGTTATAAAATATAATGCAAGAAAAATAGGGAAGAAATAAAGTAAAAAAACGTTGCTGCTGAATACCATTACTAATAATTTATCACTGTTTTTATTTGCGCAAAGATATTAAAATAACCTTAACGTTAATGTTCTTTTACATAAATCTCACATATGGATTTAATGGTTTCTTCAACAGGTGTAAACTGGAAGTTTAAATCTCTGATGATCTTGGCAGAAGAATAGGAATATATTCTTGTTGATGTCCTTGCCGTCTCTTTTGTGATGAGCGGTTTCTTGCCTTGTATTTTTCCCATGAGCCAGAAGATACGCCATGCTATCTCGCTGAGAGCCTTGCCGACTTTGATGTAAGGTGCTTTGATCTTGAAGCTGTCGGCCATGAGGCTGAAGAGCTCTTTGTATGAGATGAGGGCGCCGTTGAGACAGTAGCGCTGTCCGAATCTGTTGTTGTCCATCAATGTCATCATGGCTCGTACTACATCTTTCACATCGACGAATCCGTTGACGCCGGTGGTGTAAAAAGGAAATCCTTTGGCTATTGTTGTGAAAAGCTCGCAGCTGCTAGTGTTCCAGCGTCCTGCTCCTAATATGAGCGAAGGGTTTACTATTGTGGCGTTGAGGCCTTCGGCTATGCCTCTCCACACTTCCATCTCGGCTTGGTATTTTGAGATAGCATAGACACTGTTGTTCTTTGACTGTGTCCATGGCGATTCTTCATCTATGGCTTCGCCTTCGAGTGCGCGGCCTAATGCAGCGATGGAACTGACATGACAGAATTTCTTTACACCGCAGTATAAGGCGGCATTGACCATGTTCTTGGTCCCTTCCACGTTGATGGTCATGACGCTTTTCTTGTCGCTAGGGTCGAAGGAAACGACAGCGGCGCAGTGGTAAACTTCATCAACATCTTTCATGGCATCCTCTAGGATGTCGTAGTCGGTGACATCGCCATAAACGAATTCTATGTTGCTAGGAATCTCGTTGAAACCGTAACGCTTCAAGACCCTGTCTAATAACGATAAATCGCTGTTCTTGCGGCATAATAATTTGATTGTTGACAAATCCTTTTGTCTCTTGATCAATTCGGCAACCAAATGCGAGCCTACTAATCCAGTACATCCTGTAATGAAAACCATGAATTTATTTTTTTTGCAAAGATAGAAAAACTTTACCGGTAAAATCCCTTCTTTTACGTCTCAAATTCTATAATTGCAGTTTCGTTGAGATTATTTCTGAATCATCTTCTTATTTTCATATCTTTGCATTCCTTAAAAATTAACATTCAATTTTATAATTATGAAAAGAGTTTATTTTACAATGATTTTGCTTAGTTTGTTTTTAATTGGTTGTAAACCTGATCCAGAAGTTCCTACAGTGACTACTCAAGAGGTGTCGGAAATTACTGCCAATTCAGCAAAGATATCTTATAATGTGACAGCCGACGGTGGCGCTGAGGTTACATCTAGTGGAGTTTGCTGGAGCACATCACAAAACCCAACAATAGCTGACGAAAAAACAAATGATGGTAATGGAATTGGCAGCTTTACTTCTCTTCTTCAAGATTTGTTGCCTAGCACAACATATTACGTAAGATCTTATGCTGTTAATAGCGCTGGAGTCGCTTACGGAGAAAAAATGGGGTTCGTTACTTTAGCTGAAGATAATGATGAAGATAACGAAGACGGTGAAGATAACGGCGGTGATGATAATGGCGGTGATGATAATGGCGGTGACGATAATGGTGGTGACGATAATGGCGGCGATGACAATGGTGGTGATGACAACGGTGGTGACGATAACGGTGGTGATGATAATGGTGGTGACGATAATGGTGGTGACGATAACGGTGATGACGATAACGGTGGTGATGATAACGGTGGTGATGATAATGGCGGTGATGATAATGGTGGTGATGACAATGGTGGTGATGACAATGGCGGTGATGATAACGGCGGTGATGATAATGGCGGTGATGATAATGGTGGTGATGACAATGGTGATGCAGAGATATTAGATGTTACAGTAGGTGGTGTCACATTTAATATGGTATTAGTTAAGAGCGGCACTTTCTATATGGGCGCACAAAAAGATGACCCTAATGCTCCTAACTACGATGAAGAAGCATGGTCAAGAGAAGCTCCTGTTCACGAGGTTACACTTTCAAGCTATTATATCGCAGAGTCGGAGGTTACTCAAGATCTCTGGATGGCGGTGATGGGAAGCAACCCTAGTCATTTTGTGGGAGGTCTAAGACCTGTAGAGCAGGTTACATACTACGACTGCCAGAACTTTATAAACAAGCTTAACCAGATGACAGGCTTGAACTTCAGATTCCCTACAGAAGCAGAGTGGGAGTTTGCGGCGAGAGGAGGTAATGAATCACATGGATACAAATACAGTGGAAGTGATATTATCGATGATGTAGCTTGGTATTCTGCCGATGGCAAGAAGACAGGTGATGTGATGACAAAGAAAGCCAACGAATTGGGTATCTATGATATGAGCGGCAATGTGATGGAATGGTGCTCTGACGTGTTTGCCGATTATAGCAGTGAGCCTCAGACTGACCCTACAGGACCATCAACAGGCGTCGACCGTGTCGTACGTGGCGGATGCTGTCTCAGCAATGCTACTTACTGCCGCGTGGCTCTTCGTAACTTCCTACATCCAGGTGGCGCAAGTTATGGTATAGGAATGCGTCTGGCTCTCAGTCTTTGATATTATGGATTTTAGAGACGTGTAAGACATAGAGGGATTAGAGGATTTTTTTCTTTATTCCCTCTAATTTTTTATCATTTCTAGAAAAAAACTTATAGACTTTTTTCTTATCTTTGCGTTTCTAACTAGAATTAAAATTTAACATCGATGAATAAAGATTTCGTAGAAGAATTACGTTGGCGTGGTATGCTTCACAGCATGACTCCAGGCACCGAAGAACAACTTAAAAAAGAAATGACAACAGGCTACCTCGGCATTGACCCGACAGCCGACTCTCTTCATATAGGTCACCTCTGCGGTATTATGATGCTCCGTCATCTTCAACATGCAGGTCATAAACCTCTCGCTCTCCTCGGTGGAGCAACAGGTATGATTGGCGACCCTTCAGGAAAATCAGCAGAACGTAACCTCCTTAATGATGAGACCTTAAACCATAACCAAGTATGTATCAAGAAACAGCTCGCTAAGTTCTTGGACTTCGAAAGCGATGCTCCTAATAAGGCAGAACTCGTTAACAACTACGACTGGATGAAGAACTATTCATTCCTTAACTTCATCCGTGATATCGGAAAACATATCACCGTAAACTATATGATGGCTAAAGACAGCGTGAAGAAACGCTTCAGCGGCGAAGGCGAAGGTATGTCATTCACTGAGTTCAGCTACCAGCTCGTACAAGGTTACGACTTCTTGTATCTGTATCAAAATAAAAACTGCAAACTCCAGCTCGGCGGCTCAGACCAATGGGGCAATATCACCACAGGTACAGAGCTGATCCGTCGTAAACTCGGCGCTGAAGAGACAGCATACGCTCTTACTTGCCCTCTCATCACTAAAGCCGACGGAGGCAAGTTCGGTAAGACAGAAAAAGGTAACATCTGGCTCGACCCTGCTAAGACATCACCATATGCATTCTACCAATTCTGGATGAACTGCTCTGACGACGATGCAGCTAAATACATCAAGATATTCACATTGTTGAGCAAAGAAGAAATAGACGCTCTCATCGAACGTCATGCCGCAGAACCTCATCTCCGTGAACTCCAACGCACACTCGCTCGCGAACTCACTACTATAGTTCACTCTAAAGAAGATCTCGAAATGGCTGAAGAAGCAACACAGATTCTCTTCGGCAAAGGCACTTCAGAAGCTCTCCACAAATTCGATGAAGCTACTTTGCTCAGCATCTTCGAAGGCGTTCCTCAAGCTAATGTGTCAAAGGCTGCTATCGAAGAAGGTATGCCAATCATCGATTTCCTTACACAGACAGAAGTGTTCCCTTCAAAAGGCGAAGCACGTAAGATGTTGCAAGGCAACGGCGTCGCTGTCAACAAGGAAAAAGTCGCTGACACTAAAGTCATAGGTAAAGAAGACCTTCTCAACGATAAATATATTCTCGTTCAAAAAGGAAAGAAAAACTATTATCTCATTATAGCTGAATAATTATGACAACATTCTTCCTTATCTTGATTCCGGCAGTCGTTATCATGGCTATAGTTTTCGTAGCCATCGGTATAAAGATGTTCGTGAAAAAGGACGGACAGTTTGAACGTAAGTGCGCTCACTCCCTCGACCCTGACGCAAAATGCACCTGCGGAGGAAAAGGCGACGGAAGCTGTAAAAAAGCTCATAAAGACATATAGTGACATATACGTTGAAAGATACCAAAAGTGCTTCGAGAAATTTTTCTTGAAGCACTTTTTTTATTTGACATTTTAAATATTAAATTTACCTTTGTATTATAAAAACATACCATTATGAGAAAATTAGTACTATATTTTATCGTATTCATTTCCTTGACTTTAACATCTTGTTCGTCCTCAAAAAAACTGGCGTCTAATGTAAAGGATTATAATGTTCAGACTATGGGCGTAGGAATTGACGGAACATATCTTATCAATGTGACTGATTATTTCAAAACTACAGACGAAAGAGTTTATCTCGATGGACTAAAAAAAGACGCTGTGCATTGTGTGATTTATTCCGGAATACCTGCAGGCAACGGCTCTATCAAACAGCCAGCTCTCCTGAACAATGACACTCGCATCGAGGGTAATGAGGAAGCATTGAACCAATTCTTCGAACAGAAATTGTATCTCAATTTTATCAATTCAATAGTGAATAGCTCTAAGACTATCGTCAGAGTTAAAGACTCTAAAGATTATAAAATTAGCGTGACAATGTCCGTCAATAAAGATGAGCTGCGTAATTATCTCATTGATAACAATATCATCAAATCGTTAAATTATCTCTTTTAATAAATAGTATATTATGAAAAAAATATCTGCATTGATGTTGCTGCTGCTTGTGGCTGTCACAGTTTTTGCACAAGATACAATACAGCAAGCTGCTTTCGGACAAAAGAAACGCGCCGACAATATGAATACCACATACCATAGGAGCTCATGGTATAACATATTGCTCTATCACGTGGATCAGCAATATGCAGAAGAGATTCTTGCAACATATTATGCTCGTCCTCAGAGCGAGAAATTCAACGACCACTCTCTTCCTATAGAAGTGGTTACCACAACAGGAAAGAAATATGCCTCATTCTATGATGTGGACAAATATGTGATGAATAATAATATCGGCAACGACCTGGTGGCTAAGTGGTTTAACAGAAACGACTCCACTGGCTACTGCGATATGAACCTTATATATATGAGAGCTGTAGAAGGCGCTTCAACGGAAATGATGGAAACATCGGAGCTTACCAAACTAGGCAAGTTTATACTGCTCGACTCTGGAACCGACCTGATTGGAAATACCTACGTCTTGGTGCATGACATCATTTATATCGACAAAGGCGAGAGAAACAAGAAGACTGCTAACGGATTCAGAGTGTTCGGCGAAATATTGAAAGGCGTGGGCGAGATAATGGCGGCAGCTACAGGCGATAACTCTTATAATGAGTTGGGAAGAAACTTAGATGAGTTGTCAAGGACGACAGCCGATGTGGTAGATGACTTCGAAGGATTCCGCGTCAAGATACAGACTCACCTTTATCGTCTTAACTGGCAATATCATGATAACGACCTCTTCTATGAAAACTATTATATGGATGAATATAGCTATGACTATGAAAAATACAATGCATGGCAAGATGCTGATTACAGCCTTTCGTATATAGGAACACAGGAGGCAATATGTGGTGAGACGGTCTTGGCTGGAAGATATAATCTTTCACAACTTATAAAGATTGTGGTATATCGTACACTTGATGAATGCGTGGTGAAACTCCAACGTAACTATGAGGAATTCAAAGTCAAAGAGCCTATTTATGAAATAGCTCCTAACGGTTATGTGGTGGCTAAGGTGGGACTTAAGGAAGGCGTTACCAACAAGTCGAAATATGAAGTGCTGGAAAAGATAGAGACATCAGGAGGAACTATCAAATATAAAAGAGTGGGAGTCCTGAAACCTGTTAAAGGTATGATTTGGGATAACCGTTATATGGCTAAGGAAGACGGCGCTCCTAACTCTGACCTTAATGGAACTTATTTCAAAGTGAAGAAAGGAAAGAATCTCTATCCTGGATTGTTGATAAGAGAAATTAAATTCTAAAATGAAAAGAATAATCAATGCTTTAATATTATGCTGTTTCTTGACAAACTGTAACAATGTCGAGAAACAGCAGTTTTTTGGTACTACACAAGGCTCTTATTATTCTATAACTTATTATGATGAGCAGAACCGTGACTTCAGCCATGAGTTTGATTCCATCTTTAAAGAGATAGAAGGCACGCTTTCTTTATGGGACGAAAATTCCATCATAAGAAAGGTGAATCGCAATGACACCTCTGTCGTTTTGAATCAGATATTTATCGATAATTTCAATTATGCGATAAGAGCTGCCGAACTCTCTGACGGCTATTTCGACCCTACTGTCGGACCACTTGTGCAGGCATGGGGATTCCATTTCAAAGAAGGTATGGAGATGACACCGGAAATAGTGGATTCTCTCAAACAACTCGTCGACTATCGTAAGATTAAGATAGAAAACGCTAAGGTGATAAAGGAAAATCCTAATATGACATTAGACTTCAACGCAGTAGCACAAGGATATACAACAGATATGATCGGAGAATTCCTTCTCTCTAAAAATGTCAATGACTTCTTGGTAGATGTGGGCGGCGAGATTCTCGCAAGGGGACGCAAGCCTAATGGCGACCTTTGGAAAGTGGGAATAGAGAAACCTGCCGAGAATAAGGACGCAGAGAGAATAGTGCAGGAAATCGTTGAGCTGCATAACCAAAGCATCGTCACTTCAGGCAATTACAGGAAATATGTGGAACGTGGCGGTAAACGTTATTCCCATAGCCTTGACCCTATGACAGGTTATCCTTCTGAAAACTCCTTGCTAAGTGCGACGGTGATATGCGTCAACACCTCTTGGGCCGACTGTCTTGCCTCGATTTGTATGGTGGTGGGATTGGAAAAAGCAAAAGAGATTATTGAGTCAGGCGATTATAGTGTCGATGCATATTTCATTTATCTCGATGATAATGGAGATGTGAAGGATTTGTGGGTGATGCATAATCCATAATTATTTGTTGAAACAATTTGTATTTAATCTCGTTATAAATTATGCATTAAGGGGATTTCTATAAATTGCTTTGCAAATGATTTATGAATTTTTCTTTGAGAAGATTTTTGTTTTTCTTGAAAGAACATAGCGAGCTATGTGATTGAAAGAAAGGCAAAAAGATTCCAAGAAAAAACATAAAGCATGC
>JAFZDU010000031.1 GCA_017561025.1 Bacteroidales bacterium
CCAGATTCTCTTGACTTGACAATTCCGGTTGCGAGTTGATTGTACGACCGAGAATATGAACCAATTGAGAAAGTTCTTCATACTTTCTTTGAGTTATTTTGTCGTTGATGACAAAACCTTTAATAAGATACTCCTTGAGAACTTTATTCGCCCATATTCTGAATTGGGTGCCACGTTTGGAGTTGACTCTATAACCAACAGATATAATCATATCCAAATTATAATAAGGAATTCTACGAGTAACAGTTCTGTGACCTTCTTCTCGAACTTGTGTAAAAAATGCACATGTTGACTTTTCATCCAGCTGACGCACCGTCTTTAGTCTGGGTTAGCATCTTATTAATAGTAGCGTTTGCGTTAGGGATTGGAGCGGCATCCTTTGCGAGTGAAGCGTTAGCGGAGCGAGCAAAGATATAGCGGAAAGCCCGACGGCTTTGCCGGAACGCCCAAAATAGAATCTCAGAACTTCAAAATCTCAAAATCTCAGAATTGGTTAGCTGCAAAAAAATCCTCAGAATAGTTGATGTATTAAGAAAATTTTATAATCTTTGCGAGGAGGATTTATTTCATATTTCCTTATGAACAAATATTAAAAATTTGTGTTATAAATATAGGTTAATGTTGTTCTGCCTGTTTTTATAATCATGTCAAATAAAAGAACACGCTATTGGTATTATGCATTATTTATTGATTTTACTAATTGTCTCTCTTGCCGTTTCGGCATTAGGATGGGTTTATTTCATTTATTTCTTCAGTCTGGGCTACGGCTTCGGCGTTTCTGCATTGGCTATCGCTATTGCTGTCATCTTCCGCGATGTTTTGACAATTCCGACAGCGCTTCTTTGCGTGGTTATGTTTATCTTCGGTATGCGTCTCGGTCTTTACCTCGCGACACGAGAGAAGAGATCTGCCGAATATAAGAAGATTCTCTATGGCCCTGATGCGGCGAAGAAAAAGCCAATTTTCGTCGTTGTCTTTGTGTGGATTTTCTGCGCATTATTGTACGTGGGTCAGGTAAGTCCTGTCGCTTTCTATCTCGCCAACGCTGCTGATGGTATAGCTGTCAATGAGTTATGGACTTGGATTGGCGCTGGTCTCATGGCATTGGGCGTCATCTTGGAATCAGTCGCCGACGCACAAAAGAAAGCTGCTAAGAAGAAAAATATCAATCGTTATGTCGATACAGGTTTATACAGATTAGTTCGTTGTCCTAACTACCTCGGCGAATTAGTGATCTGGACCGGTTCTTTAGTCGTTTGCATCGGAGCATCATGTTCAGCATGGCAATGGATTATAGCATTGATAGGTTATATCGGAATCGTGTATGTCATGTTCAGCGGAGCTCGCAGGCTTGAATTAAGACAAGCAGTCACCTACGGCAACAATCCTGAATTTCAGGAATATGTCAGCAAGACCCCGATATTGATTCCATTCTTGCCGATATATAGTCTCGCCAAATACGAGTGGTTGCAAGCGTGAGAGAGGAGATTGATATTAAAATGAGCTTAACAATCCGCTTCGAGAAATCGGAGCGGTTTTTTATTGATTTGGGTGTAGGAGATTCCGACGTATTAAGATATTGAATCAAAATATATATCTTTCTGTTTTTTTATTTCATTTGCCAATTCATCTTCTGTTGGTAAAATCAATTTATATTTGGATGCAAAAATGTGTTCATTCCCTTTTAATATTGAATATTTAGCAATATCTTTATCTGTTTGAGAACAAAGTAAAATTCCGATAGTAGGATTATCATCATTACATTTCTTTAATTCATCATACATTCTCACATACATATCCATTTGACCGACATCTTGATGAGTGATTTTGCCGACTTTTAAATCAATCAGGACAAAAGCTTTCAGAATATAATTATAGAAAACCAAATCGATATAATAATCCTCTGATTCTGTCCTTATAAGTTGTTGTCGTGCAACAAAAGCAAAACCTTTTCCAAGTTCCATAAGGAAATCGCTGAGATTTGACAAAATAGCTTTTTCCAAATCCTTTTCTAAATATGATTGATTATTAGGTAATCCTAAAAACTCCAAGACAGTAGGATTTTTGATGAATTCTAGTTTGTCATTCTGAAAAGCGTTTGTTTTTGCTTTCATCTCATTTTCAACAACAGTCTTCTTTTGAGAAATCAACATCCTTTCATAATATTGTGTGTTGATGTTTCTATTTAATGTTCTGTAATTCCACATTTGATTTGAAGCTTCTCTCATATACCAATCTCTGATTTCTTTTTCTTTAATTCTCATAAGGCGCTCGTAATGAGTCCAACTCAATATAGCAGGCAATGCCTGCTGATTTTCGTTTTCCAATTTAGCAGACGTTGTCTGCTGTTTTGAGTTTTCAAATTTGGCAGGCATTGCCTGCCTTTTTGACTCATCGAATTCGGCAGACAGTGTCTGCCCTTTTGGTTTTTCGAATTGGTCAGGCACTGCCTGACCAATTGCATAATCTTTGAAAATCAAATAAAATTTTCTAAAACTTTTTAAATTGGTTTCGGAATAACCTTTCCCAAATTCTTCAGTAAGAGATTCCGAAGCGATTTTTAAAATATGTTTTCCATATTCAGCTTTGTCGTTGCCTTTCTGTATTTGTTCTACAATACGTTTCCCTAATAGCCAATTCGATTGGACTTGTGCAAAACAAATAGATGAATAAGCAAGTTTTCTAGCTGACTTAACGATATCCTTTAATGAATCGAGGAAAATACTTTCCTCTTTGCTATTAATGACTTTTTTC
>JAFZDU010000032.1 GCA_017561025.1 Bacteroidales bacterium
CGGAATTACCACGATTATCGTAACAGGTAGCGAACCGGCTATGATAGATGTGGGCAACTATACCACTACTGCTATTGGTGAAGCAATTTATTGCTTGTCGGGCTCGGGTGCTTATGACGAGAACAATCCATATAACGGCAAGATTGATTTGATTCTTTCAGATGTTACAGAAATCGGGGAATGGGAATTTTATTATGCATTTGCCCTTAACAGCATCACTCTTCCCAAAGTAACGACTATAGGGGATATGGCTTTTCAAGGAACTTTGTTCTTAAAAACAATCACATTTGAATCTGTACTTACAGAAGTAAATCAGACGAGCGGAGATATGTTTGATCAGGTTGGTGAAAAGGTAAACGGCTGTAATTTGTTTATCAACTGCGGACAGATGAAGGAAAACAGTGTACCTACACCCGATCTTACGACAAACACTTGGTTTAAAAACGAATTCAAGAGCATCACCTTGACCCACACAGGTGAGTGTGATGAATGTAAATCAAATCAATAATGTCTAGAGTTAGCGGTATGACCGCTTGCTGGATGATAAGAGGAAGGCCCCATGCTGTCTGATGGCAGCATGGGGTTTTGCTTTGGTGGGGATGCCCGATCAGGCTGTTTTGATCTTCTCGCTATAAGACTGATAGAATACAGTCTCCCCTATTATTTTGAGTTAATTGTGTAAGATACAGTATATGAAATAAGCTGGGCAATCTTGTAGAACGCAGAGATTGGACAGTCATCAGTATTCCAATAGTATGTGAGAGTTTCGGGCGTGACACCTATTTCCTCCGCCACTCTCTTCATAGTCCATCCAGATGCCTTAATTGCCTGCTTGAGTGATGTAAGCCTTTTGTTCTCAAGATCCAGGGCATCTATATTGATGGTATTCATAAAGCCAACAAACATCATGGTTACTTCTTCAGTTTTATGTAGAGTGAACTTAATATCACAATTATAGCTGTCCAATATTCTCAATGCTGTTGATAAACGCATGTCATCACGTTTAAACCAATCAGAGACAGCCGCGCTAGTAACCCCAACGCGCCTTGCTATATCAGCTTTACTTTGGCCTGTCTTGGCCATAAAGTCTGTAAGAAAAGTAAGATTATCCATTGTATTGCCTTGCTGCCACAAAATTAAACAAATTTTAATAAGGTTTAAGCTATTTTTCAATTTTATTTATGTTTTTCTAAATCCAATCTCTTTTAAATTTCAAAATTTACCTTACCTTTGTTTAGAAATAGTTTAACACTATTGAGATAGGGCTTTATTTTATTTTGAATTTACTGATGATTGCACTGGAAGAATACAAGTTAGCGAATCAATCAAGGTATAAGGTTCATATGATAGATGATAATGGCAATGAGTGTCATTGTCGAGATATCGTATTTCCACTGATTGAGGTGGAAGGCGAATCTGACGAGCGTTATTTTATGTTATATAACGATCAGTGGGAACCGATTTCAGAAGTCTTCAGGTATATCAACATAGAATTAAAGGGACGTCCCTTATCAAGCAGGCGTAAAATCGCCCATTCTCTACGACTATTATATGTATATCTCTCGTTTGTCAACAAACCATTAACTGATATTACCCGAAATGTAAGAGATGGACTTAAGAGGTTCCTCAAGGGTATATTGCCTGGAACGTATGAATATCACTTGGTCACCCAGAGGACAAATGCAACGGTAAATGCCTACCTGTCATATTACAGGCAGTATCTTGATTTCATGGATATCTCATGCAAGAGTTTATCTAGAATGCGGTCTGTTACAATTAACACCTATGCGCAGGGAGACTTTACCATGTCCCAGGAGGTCATGAGATATGAAAGTAACTATTCCGTCAACCCACATAAAGAGGACTTCCTGCCGGCATTTATCAGTCCTAGGGAATTTGCAAAATTATGGGAAATAGCAAGACGACACGATGACAGTACCGCTCTTTTCATGATGTATCTAATGTACTGTCATGGCCTGCGCCGAGGTGAGTGCTTGGGAATAACAGTCGAGGATCTGAAGACGATTTATTGCGATGGGAAGTATATACCTGTCATTGTTCTTCGAAACCGAGCTTCTGACAGGGACGACCAAAAGGCAAAGAACAGGCTAGCTGCAGAGACAACTCTGATATATAATGACGCAGATTATATCAGTCAGTATAAAAAGGACCCATACAGCAGAATCTGTCTTGTCGAGAATGATGAATTCTACCAGCAGCTCCTAGAATATGTAGAATTGAGCAGTGAGAATGCAATCCTGAATCATTATGAAAATTATAGGGACGCGGTCGCGGATATAGTGGAGAAGGATTTCGGAACTAGAACCGGCCTTGATGAAAACCACTACATCTTTCTTAATCGCAAAGGTAAGAGACTCAGCGGCCAGACATGGGACTACACGCTTAAGAAATACTTCAAAGAGGCCGGGATCCCTATTGTGCAGGGGCACCGAGAGGGAAATCTCTCTCACAGGTTTCGACATGGGTTTGCGATGCTGCATGCTCATTTCATGAAGCCGGTCATATCGCCACAAGACCTGCAGAAGCTTATGCGTCATAGATCCATACGGTCGACAATGAAATATTACAACCTTACTCCAGAGGAAGAAGTGAAGATGAAGGAAGATCTGCAGAGGAGCATCTATGAATCAATGGATTACTTAAAAGTGAGTTTTGAAAAGTATGTTAGCGAATGAAGTCATTAAAAATGTAAAGTTTGAAGATCCGATAACTCATGACCTTGTCTGTCAGGCGATGGTGAGCGCATATGGTCTAGAGCACTATGCTAAAGAAGCAAACAGAGTACCTGCAAGGATGTTTGCGCGTGCATTATGCGACGCAAGACATGATGAGTTGTCATGGTATGAGATAGCAGTTCGCGTTCAGAAGTCAGATTTATGCCATAAGGCATCAAAGATAAAGCGATTCCCCTTACATCTGCTGATGATATTATTCGATCAGGGCCTATACAATCACGAGGATATAGATGCCCTTCGGACACTCATGCCTCATTTCAGAACTTTCCAGGGTAAGGTTTACACAGATATTTTTAATCCAGAAAGAAGAGACTTATATGGCATCTGCTTTTCATATCACGTTGGAATCAGATACTCATTCCCAATTCTCGTGAATAATAGCGAATTGCGTAAATTACTTTTCCACTTTGGTAATTCCGCTCCGATCGGTGTCTTCAACAGAGATGTCGTGTCTGCTTTCTTTGCGAACTTTGAGACTTCCCTTCCGATGGAGTTCTCTAACTATAAATGTATTACAACAAGTGTCATTCAAAAGCAGATTGCTTACTATAAGGATCTCAACTTGTTTTGGGGCCATTCTTTAAGACGTCCTCTTAGCATGGCATCACTTATATCGCTGTTCTATCGCTGGCTATATGTTACATATCCGGATAATAAGATTATGTCTGATCATTCTCTATTGAATCCAGATATGATAAATAAGGACATGTTTACGGAAATGATTATTGAAGGTTCTTTTGATGTAAATAGTTGGGTGATAAAGCGACGCATGCACGGAATGGGAACCAGCTATTTAAGCAAGACAGACTATAGTATCTTGCCTGTCAGGACAATTCTATCTGAATATGAGAAGTCCTTGCCTAATCGAATTCAGAAGGATCGATTTCTACTGTGCAAGGAAATGTTTGAAAGGAGTCTTCGTGAGCAGGTTTTCAGAATTACCTCACATAAGGACTTTGATGAGGATATTCTCTTTCAGCAGCTAGAGTACATAAAAGTTAAACACTCTCGCAACTCGTCTGCACAGAAAGATGCAGTTGAAGCGATCAGAAGGTTTTATACTTTTCTCATTGAAAGTAACCCCAATTTTCCTTTCTTTAAATCGTCCAGGCGAATCACAAAAGGATTGATTAAGAGTCGCTCGTTCAGTGGGCTATTCGTCGACGGGTTTGATTTTGTCACATATTCACATATAGACTACTCTAAAGATATTACAAAGCTTGTAGTAAGCTTTACTGACAACGACATCCTTTCAGGTCTGATTCCAAAAGACATGATCTACTATAAGGTTGATTCAACTGATATTCCGAATCGTCTCTATCGTGAACTATATGTAAGGTTTCTGATTAATAATCATGGTATCGAAGGACGCTATATCATCCCACGAATACTGATTGATATGCTCAAACTATTATTCTCATTGAAGATGATGCCAGGAAATTGCAACCAAGAAATCAGGCATCTTACAGAGTTTGAGGCAGATCAAATAAGGACCTTTATTCTTAGAAAGAATCAAGCTGATAAAGAGAAAAGCAGGTTGCTGAATCAAGTCAAGCAGTTTTTCGTATGGGCAGAAGATTCGGAAGAAATGTCACTGGACCCATTGGCGCTAGTGTATTTCAAGAGTCTACCCTCACGCAGAAAACTACCTGACAACACTTCTGTGCCAAAAGAACACATCGAAATGATTGCCAAATATCTCATGGACAATCGCAGTCAGTCTCCAAAGTATGAACTATGTTTTGTTGTCCTTAACCTTATTCTACAGACACCCTTTCGCGTAATGAACATATGTTCTCTAGACCGGGATTGTCTGATTGAAACCGGCAAAGAAGATGTCCACATAATCCGAATGAAATCAAAGACGTCCAAGGGAGAGTATGAGGAGAGAACCATCCCTCTTTCCACATATCGCCTGATCAGACAGACTCTATCGCAGACAGAGCCATTGTTGAGCAAGTGTAGTGTTGAGTCATGGAAGAACAACCTATTCCTCTATATAAGCCCGAACTACGGAGTAAGACCACTTAACGACAATGTATTTCATGCCACGATACGTAACGTATGCAAAAAGCTTGGAATCCCAGAATACACATCAGGCAATTTCAGAAATACGTACATGACCTTTGCATATATGGAGAGTTCCAAGAGACCTGACCGAGATTATTTTCTTAAAACCACATCCTATCATAAATCCAAAAGGACAACACTCGCGCATTATGTCGATAGGTCCTTGGTGTTGATGAACTCCTCCTTTGGATATTCATTAGGGTCAGAGGAAGAGCTGGCGTCTATCGAAAATGCATATAGGAAAACTATTGACGAAAGGCTAACAAGTGAAAGGATGACGCCAGACGGAATCGGTTTCTGTGCCTCCAAGGAATGCATTGGCATGGTCTCATGCCTAGGTTGCAGACATTTGATTCTGACGGAAGATAGTGTTCCAGCCATTCAAAGAATCATATCAGACTTTGATGAAAAGATTGTCAACTGTGATATACAGCATGAGAAAGAAGGCCTAATAGATATCCGTGCCGCATATGCCAGATGTTTAAACATTATAAACAAACACAAAGTATCAGAAGATGAGAGAATTAAGGGATAGTTCCATTAAAAGGAGTCCTTCGATGATAGGACCACTGTGTGACTACATATCAGATTTACCTTCGCTTTTGCCTATCCGGAAACAGGCGAACCTCAATGAAGATTATTTGAATGCCATGCATTCGTCATTAGGTGTATCTATTGATAAGCCTAAAATATCCTTTGACGATAACATCTGGGATTTCAATCTGTATTTTGTCTCTCATAATAAGAGCAGAATTAGGCTGAGATTTGAAGGATTTCCAGAAGTTATCAGAAATAGCATCAAGCTATATGCGGCACATCGCTTAATATCTGGTGTCCAACTTGAGACAGTAGAAGGTGAACTCTGCAGATTGATAACATTCTTTTCTATTATGAAAGAATGTTATCCGAATAAGGACCCATACTCGTTTACGAATAGGGAAATCAATCATGTGTTTGACCAATGGGTTGGCTGCAAACAGAGAGCAAAGCCATTATTTTCATTATATCACTTGTACACATTCATAGCGGTTAAAGAAGAACGGAAATTAAGGATTGACTTCAAGGAGTTAAACAGACAGTTGAAAGATGCTAGAGTTAAGGACCGACAAGCCGTTGGCTACAGGAAAACGCCTAATATTCCGGAAGAATATGCCAGAAAGATACAAAGAGCAGCCCTTGATGTCCTCAGGGATAATAACGCAGAATATAACATGAGAATGACTGCAGGTTATATCCTGCTATCAATGTGGACTGGATTGAGAACATCGGAATTGGCTTCCATCAAGCGTGATGCTTTATACAGTGAAAAGGTAAACCAAGGAGCGAACGAAGCGTACTTTATATATTACTCCTGTTCCAAGAAGAGCAAGACGAACAATCATGAATACTATCAGACAACCTTTTGCCCCGAACTGGCAGGAGAGGCATTCAAGACTCTGGTAACACTAAAAAAGAGCAATAAATTTACTAATCAGTGTGAGTATTTGTTCTGTTTTCAAACCAATTCCGGAAGTATGCTAGAAGCCCCAATATGTCCATCAACAGCTACAGCCATGGTAGACAGCTTTTTTATGAAATACCTCCTTGAAGATGCAGTGAAAGATTGGGATGGGATTTCTAAAAGAAACGCCTGCTGCTATAAGGAAAAGAAGAAAAAGGATAAAGGCAGGATTCAGATAAGTGTTCCTACTATTACCCAATATCGCGTGCATCTTTGCAGTTATTTCTATTCTCATGGAGTGGATTTGCCTTTCATCGAAATTAATATGGGACATATGTCGTGTGATATGGCTGCCTATTACTACCGTAAGGAGGATGAAACTCATAAAAAGGAGCTCAAGACAGCAGAGGCATTCTTGAGAAACATAATTGCCAACGACTATGAACCACTTGGAGCGAATGGTAAGGCAATCAAGAAGGATATGAAATCCATACTTGCTAGGACGAATTACGATGTCTATAAAAACATTGAAGATATGGTTGCAGTGATCGGTGAGAGGTATATAATAAGGGCAAAGCTCGTAGGAGTTTGCGTAAAACTTGCCCCGACTACTTGCGCAACTGATGATGTTTCAGACAAGATGCTCTGCGCGTATGGTTACTGTAAAAACATCCTTCACTTCTTTTATATGCTGGATGTCTCCTATGCATCATTCAAAGCGCTGATTCAGTCTTATGAGGCTAACGTAA
>JAFZDU010000033.1 GCA_017561025.1 Bacteroidales bacterium
ATGAACGATGTCAGGGAACAGCTTGATGTCGCTCAATACAAGCCAGGAATATACTTCGTGAAATGTCTGATGAAAGACGGCATGACGGTGACGAAGAAAGTTGTTATCAAATAGAATGTTGTGAGACACAACGACAATCCCATAAGACGTAGATCAACTCTGCGTCTTTTTGCTTTAGTACCATAAAAAACTCATAGACACATAGACTTATTGATTTATAGACTTTTTTCCTATCTTTGCACCCTTAAAAAAATTAATCAACAAAATTATTTATGAAGAGATTTTTACTTTTGCTTTGCGCAATCATGTCAATCAATGTTTTGACAGCGCAAAAGAATGTGCTTGTCGAAGAATCAACAGGTACTTGGTGTCAGTATTGCCCTTCAGGCATTTACTACATGGATTCATTGGTGACAATGTACGACAACGTTATCGCAGTCGCTATCCACACCAGCGACGTAATGGCTGTTGAAGATTATTTCAATGCCAGCGGCTTCAACCAAGCTCCAGAAGCTAACATCGGTCGTCGTTATATGAACAAGGGCGTCAGCGACTGGTTCACTTTCGTAGAACAAGAAATGAACACACAACCTAAGGCGACAGTAGCCGTTGTGAATCAGTTTAACGAAGCATCACGCTTGCTCACTTCAACAATAACAGTCACAGCTCTCGAGAATATCTCTGGCACCTACACAATCGGCGCTATCATCACTGAAGACGCTGTAACAGGTCCAGCACCTCAATATAACCAAGCAAACCAATTTTCAAACTACTACTTCCCAATGGGCGGTTTCGAAAACCTTCCTAACCCTGTCCCTGCCAACAGAATGGCTTACGACCACGTAGCTCGTCAACTCCTCGGCGGCTTCACCGGCGAAGCAGGAATGCCTTCTTCTCTCGCAGCAGGTGAGACATACACTCACACTTTCACCTACACAGTGCCAGAAAACTTCAACCATAATTATTTGAAAGTCATCGGCGTGTTGATAGCTTCCGACGGCACTATCGAAAACGCTGGTCAAAGTGTTTATGCCAACGGCGAACATAACGCTGCTCCTAAATTCACTTCAACTCCTGTTACAGAGAATTTCGCTCTCATAAATTATCTCTATAACATCTATGTCCACGACACAGATAACAAAGACTTGACAATCACCGTTGAAGAGAAACCAGAATGGCTCACATTCGAACAATATGACAACAAATCTGCTGCTTTATACGGTATGACACAAACAGCAGGCGAATATGATATCGTTATTAAAGTCACAGATGGCGAAACAGAGACAGTTCAATCTTATACACTCGTAGTTAGCGAACCATTAGACGCATCATGGGAATATCTCGGTCTCAGAGGTATCACCGAAAGCAGCATTTATATGTATCTCTTCGGATCATGCTCTCACAACGGAAATGTATTTTTATTCGTTAAAGAATACAACTGCCCTGCAGTTTATAAATACGATGGCGTTGTCGGTCAATGGTCAAAATTAGGTTCTTTGGAAGATAATATGGCTTATGACGGCGGCATCGCTGTAGACCAAAACGGCGTAGTATATATCGTCTATTCTCTCATGGGCGACCAACAGCTCGACAGCGACGATTATGTTAAAGTAAAGAAATATGAAAATGATCAATGGAGTGATGTCGGTAACTTCAACAAAGCTGGCGGCGTAACTAAATTGGCGATGGGAACAGACAATATTCTTTATTTAAGCTTCAGAGACTACGGCGCTAACTCAAGATATTACGTCTATAGATTTATCAACAACGAATGGGAACGCGTTGGCGGCGAAGTGAGCGGCGGTTCATGGGCAAAACTCGCATTGGATAGCAACAACACTCCTTACGTATCATGGTCAGATACTTATGCTGGCAATTTGATATATGTATCAAAACTCATCGGCGATGTATGGGTCAAGGTAGGTGCTGGCGTGGTTTCTAATGAAAGCTGTTACTATTACCAAGATCTCGCTATTGACAAAGATGGCAATATCTATGTCGCTTACTGCGGATACCAAAACAACCTCTTGAACGTATATCGTTATAATGGTACAGAATGGGAGTCAATAGGTTCTTCTGTAACAGCATCAATTCCTATCAAAGGCATCGACGTTGCATTGGACAGCGATCAAAACTTCTATGTCTCTTTCTCCGACATGAACATGGAAAACAGAATGACAACAATGAAATATGACGGCGAAGAATGGTCATTCGTAGGTCAAAGAGGCTACTCAGATCCAGGTGACTCATATATGTCAATGACAATGATCAACGACAATCCATGCGTTTTATATACCGACGTGACAAACGGCAACAAGGCTTCTGCTATGTACTACATGCCATACAACTTCTTGTTCCCTCCTCATAACCTCGCAGCGGAACTCGTCGGCGAAGAGGACGTCCTTTTAACATGGGAAGCACCTCAGACAATGGAGATGCAGCCTGTAAGTTATAACGTCTACAGAAACGATGCTAAGATCGGCAATACTGAAGCATTCACATATAAAGACGAAGACTTGAACCCAGGTTTGCATCGTTACACTGTGACAGCAGTCTACGATAACGGCGAGTCATCACCAGCAGGTCCTGTATCAATTCAAGTAACAGTGTCAATCGACGAAAACAGCGAAGTAGCGTTCGTGGTATATCCAAACCCAGCAGAAGACTACGTCATGATTGAAAGCGTCGAAGCAGCAGAAGTGAGAATCTACTCTATCAACGGACAGATGGTATCAGCGCAGACAATCAGCGAAGGAACAAACACCATCGATGTTTCAAGCCTCAACGCTGGAATGTACTTCATGCAAGTCAATGAGTCAATGGTGAAAATCATTGTTAGATAAGAAACTCAGAATCTCAAAATCTCAGAACCTCAGAATTTTTTTCTGGGGTTCTTTTTTTATGAATTTAGAATTAATGGTTAACAGACTTTCTGTACGGTGCCTGAGCCTGTCGAAGGCACAACGCTCGGCGCTTCGACGAGCTCAGCGACCGAATTCAAAAAACTCCAATTTCCTAATTGATTAGACGCTTCAATTACATATTGTTTATTTTCATGGTGTAATTTGAAACGTCTCTACATCCCATTCCTAATTCCTAATTCTCATTCCTCATTCCTAACTAAAAAAACTTGTTGTCTTGTTGTCTTGTAGTTTTGTGGTCTTTTTTCTTATCTTTGCAACTATGAGAATACTTGTGATTTTGATATTATTAGCCTTCGGCTATCAAAGACAACAGACAACGGTCAACGGACAACAGACTTCGTGCACGGTGCCTGAGCCTGTCGAAGGCACAACTCTCGGAGCTTCGACAAGCTCAGCGACCGCATATACACGGACTGTTGACTGTTGTCCGTTGTCCGTTGACTTTTACGAATCCCAAATTCGCATAGCAGATTCTCTCTATAAAAACTACCTCCCGCAATCGAATTTCGAAGAAGTAAAAGCAGCGATGGAGTTTTTTGATAGCCTTAGGCTATCAAGGACAACAGACAACAGTCAACAGACAACAGACTTTGTGCAATGGTGGACAACAGACAACGGTCAACAGACAACAGACATTTTCCACAGAAGTAAAACAAAGTCGTGCACTAGTGATGCATACCCAAGGACTGTTGACTGTTGTCCGTTGTCCGTTGACTTTAGCTGCGCCAAAGCGCACTACTACCACGCTGTGGGTCTCACGGAAAAGGACGACATTGTTGGTGCTTGCGAGCATTATCTCATCGCTTTGGAAATTATGGAAGACGATGACCTTGTTAAAAGACACAAAAACACAAAGACACAAAGACGCAAAGTTTTGAAGAAACAAAGAAACGATGAAAAAACACTCTGCGACTCTAACAAAGAGGGTTACGAAAAGATAAGATTTGTAGCGTTGATTTACACAAGATTAGGAGAATTATTCCATAATGAAGCTTGCACATCCATAGCAATAGAAGCTTATAAAAATTGTATCATTAGATATATGTCATTAAACGACACTATCGCATTCGCCAATTGCTATAAGCAATTAGGCGAGACGTATATAATGGAAGACAACTATGACAGCTCATTATATTTTTATAAAAAATCCATCGAATCTTTATATTCCAAGAACAACCAAATAGCAAGAGATTCTTGGAAAGGTATATCTGCAATCCTTCACCACTATGGCGAAATTGATTCTTCATATAGAATCATCTACAATTTAATTTCTACTACAAACGGAGATGAGCAATATGCATACAAAACTCAATTAGCCCAAATGTATTATAAAGATGAGGTATATGACTCTGCATTAATATATTTTAAAGATGTATTAAACAGAGACAACAAATACACAAAAATTAGTTCCGCCAATTACATAAGCAAGATTTATTCTGGAAAAGGAGAAGTTGAAAAAAGTAATTATTTTCAGAATTTATATTCAGACGAACTTATTGAAGAATTTAACAGAACATCACAAAAGTCTCAATTAATGAAATTGTATAACGATTATATATACAAAAAAAAGTTCTCTGCTAAAAGTGACAAAAGAAATTATTCATCAATTCTTATAATTATTCTGCCATTATGCTTATTCACTTTCCTGATATTTTTAAAACATAGACTAAAAAAGAATGTCGACAACTCTCATAAAACTTGTGCAAAAACATTTAAAGATTGTATTGACGAATTTAAAAAAGAGATTATCTTCACTAAGATCAGATCGGTAAAAAATGAATATATCAAGAGTACTGAAACTAATGGATATAAGGAGCTTCAATTAAGTAAGGACGATAAAGAAATTTTTATAGACTCCATAAATAAATGCTTCAATGAATATGCGACAAAACTTGCCCAACAATATCCTAGCCTTAATACTAATGATTTGATATATTGTTGTCTGGTCTTTTTAGGGTTAGAAAACAAAGAAATTGGAGCTTTGATGGGTGTACAATACCAAAGTGTTAAAGACAGATTACGAAAATTAAGCACTACATTCAACACCGATGAACTAAATTCGTTTGTAAAAAACAAGTACGATGAGTTTTTAAGTATCTGATTTTCTGTATCCTTAAAAAACCTTAAAAGGTTTTTCCCATAAAAACAATTCTTAATACATACATTTGTGAAGATTTCAAACATAAATGATATGAAAAAAATTGTTTTAATTTTAACAATGAATAAGTGTATGTTAACCATCATGCTAACTCTCTTTTGCGGAGTTAGCATGATGTCTCAAGAATGGGAATTCTTCATGGATACATATGCAGATTCTCCTTATTATAGAAAATTCACCGATGCCATTGAATTACATGATGGAAGTATAGTAGTTAATTCGCCGTTTGTTTTACCTATAGAAGACCATAGTGGTCTGCCACATCCAGGTTTAGTGAAGCTTTCTGCGGATGGTGATGAGTTAGTAAGAAGCAATTATTTTCGTCCTGCATATTGTTCAATATCCTACAATCAGATTCTTGTAAACGAAGATGGAGAGTTATTTGCATTAATGACATACAGTCCCGACCATGAAAGATTGTCGGATAACTATTTCAAGAATTTTGACAATCCTCCTGCTAATGCTATCTTAGGATTGTATAAATTAGATGATAAGCTTAACATCATTGAAAGTTACGAGCATTTTATTCCTATTGATACAACTGAAAGAATGGTCGGATATGATCCTATATTGGACAAGATGCCTAATCTGAATCATGGTTGTTTGTATCTATTTACCTCTTTTGTTGATAATAGCGGCGACATTGTTGGTTCTTTTTTTAAGTGCCCTACTTTTCATAGTCCTTATCAGACAGAAAATGATACTCTGTTCTTTTTCAAAATGAATTTTGAAGGTGAAATTCTTAATATGAAAGGCGTTGAATGTCTCGGTGGGAATGGAGATTTTTATAGACATAGAGGACACAGCATGCTTGAGACCGACTCGCTCTATATTTTGTACCAGGTATTAGGGCATAATTACGACTTCTCTTTCCGTCCAAGTGGAGAAGCCTTATATTTTGACAAGAATTTGAATTTTATTGACAGAAAAGCTATTAATCAACCAGGATATACAATGCCACATTCTTCATCTTTAGATTATATTTCTGTTGTAAGGAGTAAAAATAATACTGTATATTTGACATCTATAGCTCGTTCTGTGAATAATCCGGGACAAACTCGTCATGACAATACAAGATTGTATGAAATAAATGATAATCTAGACAATTCAACAGAACTTTTACCTATCATCAATTATATTACCAGAGGTATAGATGAGTCTGTAGATCTTCAACCTTTAAACAACGGAATTGTGTTAAAAGAAGATAACACTTTGATTTATGTGCAGAATTGGAATCTTGGAGATTACAACAATAACGACTCATGGGTTGTAATAGAACATTTAGATGAGAATTTTGAGACCATTTCAGAACTATATTATACAAGTGACGAAGATGGAAAATATACAGAAGTTAACTCTATAATATTAACAAAAGAGGAAGATTTATTACTTGTGGGAAACGGCGATGATATAGACGGAGATAAGTCATGGAATTTCGTCACCAAATTCCCCGCATCAGCATTTGAAATTGATAACATAGAAGAAGCGCACGCTCATAATCTTCATCTTGCTGTCGCTTATCCTAATCCAGGAGGTGATGTCTTGAATATAAGAACTGGTTTGAGAGATGCTGTTTTAACTGTTTATGATTTACAAGGAAGAAAGATTCATGAAGAAGAAATAACAGACGACGTCACTTCGGTAGATGCTTCGGGTTGGCAAAGTGGAACATACGTTTGGAAGTTAGGAGTTAGGAGTGTGGAGTTAGGAGTTAAGGAAGTGGAAACGGGGAAATGGGTTAAATAAAAAACTCAGAATATCAAAACCTCAGAATCTCAGAATTTTTTTCTGGGGTTCTTTTTTTTAGGAATTCAGGATTAGAGGTGCAGAGGGATTAGAGGTACAGAGGGATTAGAGGATTTTTTCACATCACTCCATTACTAAAAAGGTTCAGAGTTTAGAGTTCAGAGTTCAAAGTTCTTCTGAGGTTTTGAGGTTCTGAATTTCTGAGATTTAAAAAGAGTGCCGAAGGTACGACAGAAAAAATCAATCACGATTCTGTCGAACTTTCGGCGCTATGATTTTTATAAAACATTGTTTTTAGAACTTTAGAATTTTAGAACTCTAGAAATTTCTAAGGTTCTAGAATTCTAAAATTCTAGAATTCTCTCCTGCGTTAGGGATTGGAGCGGCATCCTTTTGGAGCGCAGCGGAAAAAGATATAGCGGAAAGCCCGACGGCGGAGCGAAGCGGAGCCGGAACGCCCAAAGAAAGAAACTCAGAATCTCAAAATCTCAGAACCTCAGAATTTTTTTTGGGGTTCTTTTTTTATGAATTTAGAATTAAGGGTTAACAGACTTTCTGTACGGTGCCTGAGCTTTCTGTACGGTGCCTGAGCCTGTCGAAGGCACAACGCTCGGCGCTTCGACGAGCTCAGCGACCCTAATTCAGAATTTGAGGAACTGAGGAATTGAGGTATAATAAAACTACTAACTAAAAAAACTTTAGCCCTTAGCCCTTAGCCTTTAGTCATTTTTCCCTATCTTTGCATTCTTGAGAAAATTATAAATTTTTTTAAATATGAAAAAACTCCTTTTATCATTTATCGTATTGATGTCGTTCTCTTTGCAGTTAAGAGCCGACGAAGGAATGTGGATTCCTATGTTGTTGCAAAACAACGAACAAGAAATGCAAGAGATGGGTATGAATATCACTGTTGAGGATATTTATTCTATCAACAATAGCAGCATGAAAGACGCTGTCGTTTTGTTCGGCGGCGGTTGCACTGGCGAAATTGTCAGCGAACAAGGTCTGCTCCTCACCAACCATCACTGCGGTTACAGCTGGATTCAATATCATAGCACCGTAGAACACGACTACCTCACAGACGGTTTCTGGGCTATGAGCTTCGAAGAAGAACTCCCTTGTCCTGGTCTCACCGCTGTTATGCTTAAAAGCATGAAAGATGTGACAAACTTCGTTTTAGAAGGCGTCACAAAAGACACTCCTAACGACGAAAGAGCAAGAATCGTTAGTGAAAATATCAAGAAAGTCAAGGAAGAAGCTGAAGCAACAACAAACTATCAAGTTGTTATCAAGCCTTTCTATCATGGCAACAAATATTACATGATTTATAACGAGGTGTTCAAAGACGTCCGTATGGTCGGTACTCCTCCATCAAACATCGGCAAGTTCGGCGGCGATACCGACAACTGGGTATGGCCACGTCACACAGGCGACTTCTCTATCTTCCGTATCTATGTTTCTCCAGAAGGCGAAGCTGTTGAATATAGCGAAGATAATGTCCCTTACAAACCTAACTACCACTTCCCTATCTCATTGAAAGGCGCAGAAAAAGGTGACTTCACTTTCGTTTTCGGCTATCCAGCTCGCACAAACGAATATCTCCCTGCTGTTGCTGTCGACCAAGAAGCTAACGTCATTAATCCTGTCAGCGTTGACCTCCGCGGCAAGATCCTCGACATCTACAACAAACATCAAGAAAAAGACCCTAAAGTAAGAATTCAATATGCTTCAAAACACGCTAGTCTCGGCAACGGATGGAAAAAATGGATGGGCGTGACTGAAGGTATCAACAACTTCAAAGGCGTACAAAAGAAAAAAGCATTCGATGAAAAATTCACAGCATGGGCTTACAAGAGCCGTCAAAGAGGCGCTTACCTCACATTGATATCTGACTTCGAAAAGGTTTATGCTGAATATGAACCTTATCGTCTCGCTATAACATATCTCTCAGAGACAGCTCTCAACATCGAGATTTTGACATTCGCTGCTGAGTTCAACAAACTCTCTCAAGTGACAAAAGACACTCCTCAAGAAGAGATCGACGAAATGATCGCTGCTGCTAAAGAAGCAACAAAGGTTTTCTTTAAAGACTACTATCAACCTATTGATGAAGAAGTAGCTGTCGCTATGTTGACAGAATACATCGCTAACCAACCAGCAGATTTCCGTCCAGAACTTCTCAACACAATAGAAAAGAAATATGACAACGTAGAAGCATACGTTGAAGAATTGTTCGCAAAGACAATGTTCACTTCAGAAGAAGGCATCTATCAATTCTTAGACGAGTTCAAGGCTTCTAAGGCTAAGAAACTCGCTAAGGACCCTGCACTCATGGCATACAACAACGTCATGGATTTCTATCTCGCTAACGTCAGAGAAAAGGCATCCGACATCAACAGCCAAATCGCTGATATGCAAAGAGTGTTCATGCGCGGTCAGATGGAATATTACGCAGACCAAGAACCTGAAAAGAGAATGTATCCAGACGCTAACTTCACATTACGCGTCACTTACGGCAAGATCGGCGGTTTCAGTCCAAGAGACGCTGTCAACTACAAACACTTCACAACATTAGACGGCATCATGCAGAAGGAAAATCCTGATATCTACGACTACGTCGTTACAGACCGTCTCCGTGAACTTTATGAAAACAAAGACTATGGTCGTTATGCCGACAAAGACGGCAGCATGCACGTCGCTTTCATCGCTGGCAACCACACTACAGGCGGTAACTCAGGCAGTCCAATCTTGAATGCCGACGGTCACCTCCTCGGTCTCAACTTCGACCGCACATGGGAAGGCACAATGAGCGACTTGATCTACGATCCTTCAATCTGTAAGAATATCTCTGTCGACATCCGTTACGTCTTGTTCATCATCGATAAATACGCTGGCGCAACAAGATTAGTTGACGAAATGACGATAGTTGAATAAAGACTATAAGACCATAAGTCAACGAGACAAAAAATAAGGGGCTGCTTAAGTGATGATTAGGCAGCCCCTTTCTATTTATTGACTGATATCAGGCTTCGAATATCTTGATGTCAGTTTGTGGTATAAAGTCGAATGGTTCGTATTTTAGAACTTGTAAAGCAGCGAATTTCTTGTCTTTTGAATGTATGACGAAGATTTGTACGTTGCCTTCTTCTACTCTTTTGAATTTGTCCAATGAATCATATTTGCCGTTTTCTACAGCCGATTTGATGTTATAGAAATCAGCGGTATCGAAATAGATTTGACGTCTCACGATAGGGGAGTTTGTCTTGGCATATACTTCTCCGTTTAATTTTGCGATAAGGATATATAGAGCTACTGCTATAGCAATAATGCCAAAGAAAATCAATGTGGAAGAGAGCATGTTGTTAGCGATGTTTTTTGAATAGAAAAACATAAAAGCTCCGATGCCGATTAATAATATGCCTGCAAATAATGATGAAATATTGAATTTTTTTTCGATGAAATCTAATTGAGTGTTTTGAATGTTGTTTGTCATAATAAATTTTTTTTAGTTGTTTATAAGTATATGAATTTAGATGGATAGAGAAAAAACGAATCCCCATCCCTGAACTCCTGAAACCCTGAATTCCTGAACTCCTAAATGATAAGGTGTTTTATTATGACGATGAGATTTTCCTTTGCTGACAAAGGATAAGAATAGTTTTTATTGTAATTATTGGTTGGTATTACTTCTGCCGAGAATTGTTTCAGCAGTGAGAATGTCAATGAGTTCTGTTGTGATTTTTTCTGCGATGATATCAGTCGTACTGATGGCGAGGGCAGAGAGTGCTGCAGTTCTGGAAGTATTGATGAGCCCGAGCCTGCTGACTCTATGTATGACTCCATATTTGACCTCTGCTCGTCGAAAAGCTCTGATTGCTGTGACTCAGAATTCTGATGTTGTGTTTCAAATGACGACATCATCGTGACGGCAATCACGACCATCAGCAGTGAAAACAATGTCATCAGTTGTCTTTTCATACTTATAATTCGGTGTGCAAAAATAACAATTTTTTTATAGGAATGTTTTTTTATTTTTGCATTTTTATAATTGAGATATGAAGAGGATTTCGCTGCTTGCGCCAGCTCGCAAGGTCGCCAAAGAAGAAATGGCTTTTGCTGTAGACTATATGCAAAACAGAGGCTATGAAGTCGTTGTTGATGAACGTCTTTTTGACTCGTATCATCAGTTTGCCGGCGATGATGAGAAACGTGCAGCTCTATTTCAGGAATACCTCGACAGAGACGATATTGATGTGATATTATGTGCTCGTGGAGGCTATGGAACGCTGCGTATCATCGACAGACTTAATTTCGACAGGTTTATACAAAAACCAAAATGGATTGCCGGTTACAGCGACGTGACTGTGCTCCATGCGAAACTGCAGAGTCTTGGATGCCAGAGTCTGCACTCTACTATGCCTATCAATTTTTCCGACAATACCAAAGAATCTCTCGATTCACTCTTCGATGCTATTGAAGGCAGACCTATTGCATACGAAGTGTCATCTTCCGATATGAATATCTCTGGAACAGCAGAGTCGCCACTCGTTGGCGGCAACATCTCCGTGCTTTACAGTCTGCTCGGTTCTGACATATTCCCTGACACCGACGGCAAGATACTCTTCTTGGAAGACTTGGACGAATATCTCTATCATATCGACAGAATGATGACAGCATTGCAAAGAGCAGGAAAACTCGATAACATCAAAGGCTTGATTGTTGGCGGATTGACCAAGATGCACGATAATAACATTCCTTTCGGGATGAGCGCAGAAGAGATAATTCTGGAAAAGGTGATAGGCAAAAACATACCAGTGTGCTTCAATTTCCCAGCTGGACATATTGATGATAATAGAGCCTTGATACTAGGAAAGACAGTGCTTTTGGAAGTCGGTGATACTGTGAAATTAAGATATTGAAAACAACTTCATTTTTTTGTCATAATATCTGAAAAAAATGTAACTTTGCAACGATTTTTCATGGATTCTGGAAACACCCAAATTTCTGGATTTCATGGAATAATGAATTGAGTTTTGGAAACAGGCAATTTATTAATTTATTTTTAATCTTATTTTTATGAAAAGAAAATTTTTACTTTTAGTAATGATGTGCCTTTTAGGAGGACTGGGTTCTTCTTTGATGGCGCAGGATGTGACAATTGGAGCAAATGGTACTACTGAAAGTTCCATTTATCCTTACATTTCAACTTATAATTATTCAACATCTCAGCAAATTTACAAAGTTGCTGAAATTGGTCAAGCTGGAACTATTTCAAAAATATCTTTTTATGTGAATGATCCAGATGTTAATAAAAAAGTTTACGATGTAAAAATATACATTAAACATACAGATAAAGATGCTTTCTCAGGCAAAACAGACTGGGATAAAACTGTAACGAGTGACCACCTCGTATATGATGGAAATCCAACTATAACAAACTCTGTATTGGAAATACCATTATCAACACCTTTTGAATACAACGGTACACAAAATCTTCTTGTTTGTTTTGATGTTAACTCAAAACAAGGAGATGCCACATACTATAGAACTTACAGTGCAGATTCAAAACGTGTAATGTATTATAGAAACGCCAATAATTACGGACCAGACGCAACAAATTATTACAACCAAGGAGCCTCTTCACAACCAGCAAATACAGTTCCTATGATTACACTCACATTTGGTGGAGGTGCAGTTCCTCCAACTGCTGTAACAAATGTTTCTCCGTCCAATAATACTACATACGGTAGCAATCCTCAAGAATTGGCATGGACATTTGGTGCCAATACCACACAATATCAAGTATTGGTAGGAACAGAAAAAGAAGATGGCGAAAATGGTAGAGTTATAAATACTCTGGGTCAACAAGATTTCGTTGAAAAAGGCGAAGGTAACAATGGTTCATACAGCGCTGAAGGTTTGTCAGCTGGAACACAATATTGCTGGCAGGTTATCAGCAAAAATGAAAATGGTGAAACAGCTGGTGATATCTGGTATTTTACAACTGTAAATGATGTTGAACCAACAGACATGGTTACTAAAACATATCCTGAAAATGCAGCTTTTGTAAAATTAAATGCTGTAAAATTACAATGGCAATACAATAACGACAATCATGATCGCTATACAATCTATTTAGGCGAATCAGCAACTGATATGCCTGTGTTAGCTACAGGTATTGACAACATAACAGAATATACTCCTGATAATCTTCAAGGTGAAAAAACATATTACTGGAGAGTGGATGTCAACAACGCAATATACACTTCAGAAGATACTGAAGTTTGGAGCTTCACAACACAATCAGTTGGAAATATTGATGGTATAGTGAAGAACAACGACGTCTTTGTCAGCGGTGCAACAATCTCTATCAAAGACCTCAATGGAAATTTGGTTGGAAGTACAACAACAGCTGGTTCTGGCAATTTCGCATTCAATGATGTTGTGATTGGTGAATATCTCCTCTACATTGAAGTGGAAGGCATGGAAACATATACTCTTAATCTTAAGGTCGTAGCAGGACAAACAACAAGCCTTGGCACAATTTACTTGCCATCTATTATCGTTGCCGACAACACATGGAATATAACAAATGCAGAATTGTCTGAAAACAATGAACTCATAGTAAGAGCAAATGCTGTTTTGACAGCTGAGTCAGTTGTAGGAACATTGACAATTGAATCAGGAAAATCTGTTACAATTAAAGACGGTGCAGTTCTTACAGTAGTGGGCAAAATCAACAACAATGGTGAAATCATCATCGAAGACGGTGGTCAGATATTCCAAAACAACGAAGGCGTTCAAGCTACATTCAAAATGAATGTTGAAAATCCAGATGAATGGTCAGATGACAATACAGCAGGCTGGCAATTCATAGCTTCTCCATTCGCTGATGCAACAACAGCTTCATTCATCCCAACAGAAGGTAATTACGACTTATATAAATTTGACGGAGCACAAGAACTTGAATGGGTAAACTATAAAAAAGAAATCTCAAACAGCGATAATCAGCCACTCGTTCAAATAGGTGAAGGAGAATACTATGTTGATAACTTCCAAAAACAAGCTCCTCTTTGTGATTATTACAAATACTTTGCTTCACAAACAATCTATACAGCTGAAGAAATAGGTGTTGAAGAAGGTGTTATTTCATCTATCTCATATAACTTGCAGTCTGCTTACGAAAACACACGTAACATCTCTGTATATCTGAAAAATACTGAACGTACAGAATCTTATTCATCATGGGAAGCATTGACATCAGACTTATGCGTATTTAGCGGTGAAGTTACATACGGCACAACAGCGGGATGGTTTACAATAAACCTTCAAAATAAATTCTCTTATACAGGAGGTAATTTATTAGTGACTGTTATAGATAATACAGGACAATATGGTGCAGGCAATAAATTCTATTCATACGAAACGGGTTCATACACAGCTCCAACAGATATTAGAACTATTTACAAAAACAATACTTCATATATTGACCCATTGAATATTACAACACTTGGTAAATCAGGTTTAACAGCTGTTATTGGTGAAAGCGCAAAATGCTTAACTCCACAGATAAAGTTAGACTTTAGAACAGAAATTCCATTCGAAGAAACATTCGTTTCAGGTGTTGGCTACATCGCTTCATACGAAACTGAAGAGACAGCAACATTGTCTGGCAATCTCTACAATGAAGATAACTTCACATATAAAGTTTCTTACAACGAAGATAAAGACCTCGCTAACTTCCACCTCCTCGGCAATCCATTCCCATTCAATATGGACTGGAGCAACATTAGCCTTGAAGGTGTTTATAATGGATTCGCAACAGTCGATCCTGCAACAGGAGGATACATCACAGCTACAGAAGGTACAATCCCTGTAGGCAACGGCTTCTTCGTAAAGGCAACAGCTGAAAACCCAAGAATTTCTTATGCTACAGCAAGCAAGTCAAGAGCTAAGAAATCTGAATATATCAATGTGGTTGCGACAGGCAGACAAGGCAGCAATAACCTTATCGTCAAATTTGATGGCGAAGAAAAAGTAGGATTTGCAAAACTCAGCAACATCAACCCAAGCATTGCAGATGTATATGTAAAGAACAATAATAAAAAATACAGTATCCTCAGCTACGACAGAAACGTTACAGAAGTAGAACTTTTCTTCGATGCAAAGGAAATGGGTAACTATACAATCAGCTTGGACATCAAAGGCAATTTCGAAAGCGTGACTTTAGTCGACCGCATGACAGGTGCAGAGACAAATATGCTTCTCGAAGATGGATATAGCTTCACAGCTACAGGCAACGAAAATCCAAACCGTTTCGTATTGAAATTAGCTAATGGCCAAGATACAACAGGTAAAGAACAATTTGTATATCAATCAGGAGAAGAACTTATCGTTGAAGCAGAAGGCACAATCCAGATCATTGACATGATGGGAAGAGTTGTCTATAGCAGCAATGTTGAAAACGGCAGAATAAACGTAAGCGGTTTCAACAAGTCAGCTTACATCGTACGCGCGATAAGCGAAGGTGAAACAAAAGTTCAAAAAGTAGTTATTTATTAATTAGTCAACAGTCGGTTTTCTGGTTGATATTTTAAAAATGAAAAATATGAAAAAATATATAATATTAGCAGTTTTAGCACTTGGATTCGTAATGAGTCTCAATGCACAAAGTGATGGATTCTTCTCATCATCATATAGCGTTTATCGTGAAACAACAGCAGAATGGGGTACAATGCCGATGCTGCCAGGTTCACATGGATATGAATACAACTATGCAGCAGATGAAGCTCCTCTTGGTTCAGGAGCACTCCTTCTTGCAGGCTTAGGCTTGGCATACGCAATGAGAAATAAAAACAGAAAATAAACTTATATTACTGTTAAAAAAAGCATGTCCGTGTGTCTCTGTTTTATTCAGAGATACACGGACTTTTTATTTTATTATAATTATGTATCAATACCTTGTGCGTTTAAAAATATTTTTTGAAAAATTAAGGAAAAATCTTGTAAAAATTGTTAAATATTTTTAAGTTTGTAGGCTTAATTTTTTTTAACATAAGGTTAAAAGCATACATATTATGAACTTAGAGGTTTAAAAAGTTAAAAAAGATGAAAACCCCAATAAAATAAAGGGAAATGAAAATTTTAATTAACATATTTATTAACTAAATCGTATTATTATGAAAAGATTATTTCTTTTTACAATGATGTGCTTATTCGGACTTTTTAGTCTCAATGCACAAACACAGATTGAAGTTAATGTTGGTGAAGGCACCAGCTACCAACAAGTACTTCCTGTACACGAATACTACAAGTATTCATTCTCTCAACAGATTTACACATCTGACGAGATGCAAAATTTAGTTGGTGAAATCTCATCAATTTCATTCAAACTTGCTAACCCAAGTACTTTCGTTCGTACTTATGCGGTTTACTTGTCAAACACAGACAAGGAATCATACGATGGAAGTTATGACTGGGCTACAGTAACTGAAGAAGACCTCGTTTTCTCAGGCACTGTTAACTACGCTAACGCTCAAGATGGTTTGTTGACTATCGAGTTCGCAGAACCATTCATGTTTGAAGGCGGCAACCTCGCAGTTACAGTATTCGACCAAACAGGTTCATGGCAGTCAGCAATTCCTTTCCTTACTTACGAAACAGGTTCTGTTGCAAGATCAAAGTTTAAAGGATCAGACTACACAATGTATTCATTGGACAACTTCGCTGGTCAATCAGGTTACAATGTTCCTTACGCAGGAGCATCTGCATACCACAACTGCCAAGTTATGTTCAATATCTCAATCCAAGGTGAATATGACCCAATGGTTATCAAACCAGGTTCACTCGATTTAGGCGCTCGTCCAAATGGTGCTTGGATGCGTCCAGCTGAAATTTCTTTCGGCTCAAGAGCAGGTAACATCAATGTTGTTGCTATTGAAACAACAAACAAATATTTCGATGTTGAAAAGATAGATATGCCAGCTACAATTACAAAAGCTCAACCTATCGTTATCGACGTTAAACACGGTGAAGGTGAAGGTCAAATCAACGGTCAAATAGGTATTTCTTACGGCAACGCAAGATCAATCCAACTCGTTGACATGACAGCTTTCGCTTATACTCCAGCTGCTAACGACGTTTTTGAAACAGCTGAAGCTATTTCATTCCCATTCACAGCAACACCAAACTTGGAAACAGTATACGACAACTATTTGTTACCAGGTAGCGAAGCTGACGGTGCTGACGTTGTTTATGAATTAAACTTCAACAACGACGTTCTCTTCACAGCTAATGTAGAAGGTGAAAACGGTAAAGTAGCTGTTTATACAGCTGACTTCGCTGGCGCTGGAGGCCCAATGGCTGACAACGACTACAACGGTCCTGTTGTTAACATGGCTCCAGAAAAAGCAGTCCCTTATTTCTTCTGCGACTTCGAAGACTATGGTAACTTAGGCATCTTCAGATCAATCGACGCTGACGGTGACAATTGCGGTTGGGAAAACTCAATCGACCTTTTAGGTTACTACGACACATTCGGTTACAATAGCTTGTTCAGCGCTGTTTCACAATCATACCACGCATACTGGGATGAAGCTTTAACACCTGACAACTACTTGGCAACAAAAGAAAAATATTCTATCACAGAAAATTCAGAATTTTCATTCTATGTTACATGCAATGCAGCTTATCCAGCAGAATACTATGGCGTTGCTATTTCAACAGACGGTGAAAACTTCACAACAATTTTCGAAGAATCATTAGATACACGTGGCTTAGAAGGATGGGCTAAGAAAACTATCGCTCTCGGCGAATATGCTGGTCAAGAGTTATACTTCGCTATCCGTCACTTCAACTGTACAGGTCAAGATATGATCTTCGTTGACGACGTAAGATTAACAAACCGCCCAGCTAAGAGAGGTTCTGGCATCAACGCTATGGTTCTCCCTGCAGGTAAATACTACTTCGCAGCTTCTTCAACAGGTGAATTTACAGTTAACGCTAACGCTGAAACAATCCCTGCTCCAGAAAAACCATCACAACCAACTCCAGCTAACTTCGCTAAGAATGTTCAAACTCCAACATTATCATGGACATTTGGTGCTTACACAGTTGAATATCAAGTTTTATTAGGAACTTCATATCCTCCAAAAGATGTTCTCATCGACTGGACAAACAACCTCGAAATCGGTCACATATTATACGACTTATACAACAACAAGAACTACTTCTGGCAAGTTAACGTACGTAACACCAGCGGTACAACTTACGGTGATGTATGGTCATTCACAACAACATTCAACGTACCACAAGATTTAGCTTTAACATCAGCTAATATCTATGAAGGTGAAACAACAACTCTCTCATGGGCTGCTGTTCAAGATCGTTCATACCGTGGCTACAATGTTTACGTAAATGGTGAAAAAGTTAACAGCGAAGTTGTTAAAGAAACATCATTCGTATTGGAAAACCTTCCATACAACATGAATGGTAATGCTGTTACAGTTTCAGCTGTTTATGACGAAGGCGAATCAGCACAAAGTGCAGCTGCTTACGTATACGTAACAGGCATGACAGAAGTTGCTGGTAACTTCTTCGAACAAGATGGTACAACTCCAGTTCTCGGCGGCGTTATCGTTCTCAACGGTACAGACGAATTAGGTAATGAACAATCATACACATTCGTAGCTGACGAAACAGGTGCTTTCTCAGGCGAAATCTTAGCAGGTAACTATGTTGCTGTTGCTTCTGTAGAAAACTACCAAGATACAAAGATTGAATTTTTGGCTCAATATGGTCAAACAGCAGTTCTCAATGTATTAATGTATGAAGTCTACAACCCAGTTAAATACATCACAGCAACACTCGTTAACACAGGCAACGGCGGTGATGACAATGGTGACGACAATGGCGACGACAATGGCGACGACAATGGCGATGACAATGGCGACGACAACAACGAACCAGAAGTAACATTATACCGTGTTAAATCAACATCAACAAGCAAATATCTCCACGCTTTCAATAACACAGCTCACGAAGGCGGTACATTCGGTGGTGTTGGTGTAGCTGACTATGCAGAAAGCAACTCACAACTCTTCACAATCGAAGAAAACGGTTCACAAGTATACTTGGTTTCAGCTGACGGTTACTACGTAAAATGCTGGAACTGGAATGTTGACGCTTACAGCACAACAGACAAGACAGCTTTAGAATTCGTTGAAGTTTCTGGCGGTTTCCAAATCAAGAACACCGACAACAGCAAATACTTCAAAGTTGAATACGTTAATGATGGTGCTAACTACTTCGTATTCGGCGACTGCAACGGTTCAAACGGCACAATCGAAACATGGACACTTGAAGCAGCTACAGGCAGCAGAAACGATGCTAACGCAGTTGAAGTTGTATGGGGCATGCAAAGATACAGCAATGGCACAGAAGACTTCGAATCAGGTGACTTCTCAGTCAACGCATGGAACAACGAAGTTAGCGCATATCCATTTGCAATCACAACAGAAGCATACGAAGGCGAATACGCTATCAAGTCAACATGTGAAAACGTTGACGACGGCATCTCAGCAATCGAAATCACAGTAGACGTTCCATTCGACGGCGTTGTAGGCTTCTAC
>JAFZDU010000034.1 GCA_017561025.1 Bacteroidales bacterium
CGTTGTCACAGCAGAAGAACACCAACTCAACGGCGGTCTCTTCGACAGCATCTCACAAGTTCTCTCAATGAACTGCCCAACACCTATCGAACCAGTCGCTATCTTCGACGTTTACGGTCAAAGCGGTACACCAGACGAACTTATGAAACACTATCACTTAGATACAGAAGATATCGTCGAAGCAGCAAAGAAAGCTGTTGCTAGAAAATAATTAGGAATTAGGAATGATTGTAGGGACGTGATTTATCGCGTCCAATGTAAAGACTTGTCAATTACACCGAAAAAATAAACAATATGTAATTGCTGCGTCTTGAAACCCCAAATTTCCACAATATAAAAGTCTTCCGATGGAGCGATCCGTTGGGAGACTTTTTTAGTTAGGAGTGTGGAATGATTTTTTTGAATTCCAGAACCTCAAAACCACAGAAGATTTTGAACTTTCCATTTGCAGTTTTCAACAACTATATACTTTCAGACAGTGAACTTATCACTCAAACGCTAAGATTGCAGATGGAATAGAAGTAAGGTCGTTTAGCGTTCTCTGCGTTTTTGCGCTGAATTTTAATTTCCTCGAATTCAGGGAGAATTGATTTCTGTTTCATCTACAAGATTAATGTATGTTGTCAATTCACCACAAATTATTTCAGTTAATATTCATTAACATATATCATTTTATGTCAATCTGATAGAATCATTAACATTTTTATTTAATGCTTTTGTGTAGAATCGAAAGTTTTTTACTACTTTTGCGTCCATACTCGAAAGGTGGTGTCCGGTAATGCCATATAGGCTGCCGTGTCTGAGATTATACACATTGCACCAGTACAGATAATGCTGACGCTGGAAGTTTGGAGTTCCCTATTTAGGTACTTGCCGTACCACTATTTTGAGCAATTATAATTTGTAAAAAAAAGTGGTATGGAATCAACAAAATCTTATCCAATCGTATTGTCTATTGCAGGCTCTGACTCATCGGGAGGAGCAGGCATTCAAGCTGATATCAAGACGTTTTCAGCACTCGGAGTGTATGGCGCGACTGCCATCACTGCAATAACGGCACAAAACACATTAGGTGTTTTCTCTCAATTACATCTTAATCCGCAACTTGTCTATGAACAGATATGCTGCGTCATGGATGATTTGCATCCTTCCGTGGTGAAAATCGGGATGTTGGCTAATGCTGAAATCGTACATTCTGTGGCAGATGTGCTCAGCAAATATAATGTCACTATCGTACTTGATCCGGTGATGGTGTCAACATCAAGACACAGATTGTTATCGGTGGAAGCTCGTGATGTCATTAAAGAAAGACTTCTTCCAATGTCAACAATCATTACACCTAACATTCCGGAAATGATAGAGTTAACTGGTATGACTCTTTCAAATATTACAGATAAAGAAACTGCAGCTAAACATCTTCTTGATCTCGGCGTAAGATATGTACTGCTTAAAGGCGGACATGAAGATGGCGATATAAAGACAGATTTCCTTTTTTATTATGATTCGGATAGTTTGGTGACAAAGACGTTTTCGTCTGAGACGATAGTCACCCCAAACACTCATGGAACAGGTTGCACTTTGTCATCAGCGATTGCCTCATTCATCGCAAAAGGTTTTTCCGTAGAAGAATCAGTGGCAAAAGCTAAACAATATGTTTCTGACGCGATATTTCATGGAGCGGATATCGCTATCGGCAATGGTCATGGTCCTATAAACCATTCTTTCAATCCTCAAAAAATGATAGTGTTATGAATCTGCAAAATATACATTTACAATTTATTACACATTATACTGAGAAATGTTCCTATATAGATTCTGCAAAAATAGCATTGGACGGCGGATGTCGTTGGATTCAATTGAGAATGAAAGATGTATCGGAAGCGACATTGGAACATCATGCCTTGATAATACAGGAAATGTGCAAGGAATACGGCGCAACATTCATTATTGATGATAATGTTTTTCTTGCTAAGAAGATCAATGCGGACGGCGTGCATCTTGGTAAAAACGATATGCCAATAACAGAAGCACGCGGAATATTAGGAGATGACTTCATCATCGGCGCAACCGTCAACACATTTGAGGAGATTTTGAAAATAATAGATAATGTACAAGTCGGCACTTCGACAAGCATAGTGAACGAAGGATTAAAAGTTCACAACCCAATGGTTCAAAGTTCAAAGTTCAATGGTTCAATGGTTCACCATCCAATGGTAAATTACTTCGGTTGCGGTCCTTTTCGTTTTACGCATACGAAGCAAAAACTTTCTCCCATACTTGGCATTGAAGGATATAAGGAAATTGTCAAAAAGAAACTCGAACATAATATAGAAATTCCCATTGTCGCAATTGGTGGAATTAGTAATGCAGATATACCTCATATCCTTGAAACAGGCATTGACGGCATAGCGTTAAGCAGCAGCATTTTGAGAGCGGAAAATCCAATTGAAGAAATGAAAAATATAGTATCAACAATTAAAAAATTAAAACAATGATTGAAAAGAATGTATCTCAAGGTATTATTAGTACCTATTTCAGCAAGTTAGAAAAGAATTTGGAATTAGACGTCGCTATTGTCGGTGGCGGTCCTTCGGGTATTGTCGCAGCGTATTATCTTGCGAAAGCAGGTAAGAAAGTAGCTTTGTTTGACAGGAAATTATCTCCAGGCGGAGGCATGTGGGGAGGAGCGATGATGTTCAACCAAATCGTGGTGCAGAAAGAAGCACTCGATATCATCAAGGAATTTGACATCAACTACGAACAATACAACGATGATTTGTTTGTCATGGATTCTGTTGAAAGCAC
>JAFZDU010000035.1 GCA_017561025.1 Bacteroidales bacterium
CGCGTGATGTGAATGACATATTACGCATTGCATCAACTAATTCTGTTGAATTGTAACTTTTTATGTCGATGTGTTTAATAACATCTTTCAATAAATCTTTTTTCTCCATTGTTATTAAATTTTAATTTGAAACTCAATTTTGTGGTGCAAAGATACGTTTTATTATTTACATTCACAAATAAAACAAAAGCATATTTAATTAAAAAAAAGATTGTATCTTTACAAAAAATTAAAACCTACATAAATGAAAAAAATATTAGTTGCTATTTTGTCTGTTTTCATGCTAACAACATGCGGCAGTTCTGACAAAAAAGACAAAAAGACAGAATCTATACAGGAAGAAAACATCGTAGTTGAAGAAGCTACTTATGTAAAGACTTTAGATTATAAGAAATTTATAAAAAACGTATGGGATATAGAATCTTATCCTGATTCCGTTGCTTACAAAGGAAAACTTCCATGCGTAATAGATTTCTACGCCGACTGGTGTGGTCCTTGCAAGAAAATAGCTCCTATTATGGAAGATATCGCAAGAGAATACGACGGAAAAATAATCGTATACAAAGTCAATGTCGACAAAGAACTCAAGCTTAGCACAGTATTTAAAATAAAAAACATACCGACAGTGTTCTTCTTCCCTATAGAAGGACAGCCATTATCACAAGTAGGCGGACTTTCAAAAGAAGAATATATCAGTATAATAAACAAATACCTTATTAATTAATGCCACACGTTTTTCCTACCGCTTATCTCCCGTCAATAAAATATGTATCTCTGTTTTTAAAGACAGAAAATGCAACTATAGAAATATTCGAGACATATCAGAAACAGTCATGCAGAACCAGATGCGATGTCATGACAGCCAACGGTATACAAACCTTGACAGTTCCTGTCATCAAGGTAAACGGAAACCATACTCTAACCAAAGACATTGAAATAAGCTATAAGGAATCGTGGCAACAGGTTCACCTTCGTTGTTTGGAATCGGCATATAGGAAATCTGCTTATTTCGATTATTATTTCCCTTATTTCGAAAAGATATACAAACAGAAATTCAGCACATTGATAGAATTGAACGAATACAGTCTGAAGACAATACTCAAGCTATTAAAGGCCAAGAAGGAATTTTCATACACAGAAGACTTCGAAAAAATAATTGACAATATCGACTATAGAATCGCATTATCTAAAAATGAAACCAACAAAATGGAAATGCCAGAATACTACCAGGTATTCGCCGACCGCCATGGCTTCATTTCAAACCTCTCAATAGTAGACCTACTCTTCAACGAAGGACCTAGTTCAATTCATTATTTATAATTCATAATGCATAATTAAATCGACTATAAATTATGCATTAATCAAACAGGATACGCTATTCTTACGTGATAGATATTCATCAGTTTTTTCTTGAACACTCTCTTGATAGTTGTAATGTCGCGGAATGTTAAGTCGGTATTGATAAACTGGTTATCTTTAACCTGAGCGTCAATGATACCATCAATAAGTTTGCTTATAGATTCTTCCGTCTTATCTTTCAAGCTTCGTGATGCAGCCTCAACCGAATCCGCCATCATAAGGACGGCTGTCTCTTTAGAAAACGGGATTGGACCATGATATCTGAAATCAGCTTCATCGATTTCCTCTCCTGGATTCTCCCTAAGTTCCATCTGATAGAAATATTCAGTCCTTCTTGTTCCGTGATGGGTTCTCACGAAATCTATGATCTGCTCTGGCACGTGGTATTTCCTACATATTTCTATACCGCCAATAACGTGGTTTATGATTATCTGAGAACTTTCGTAATACGACATATCTTCATGAAGGTTATATTTTCCACTTTGATTTTCAGTAAAAAACAAAGGATTCTTGATTTTACCAATATCATGATACATAGCACCCGTACGGGCCAAAAGCATATTTCCGCCTATAGCAAAAAGCGCCTCCTCACACAAGTCTGCCACCTGCATCACATGCTGAAATGTTCCCGGGGCTTCCGAAGCAAGCTTTCTCAACAATGGAGTATTGGTATTGCTCAATTCCAAAAGCGTCAAATCTGTAACAAAACCAAACAGTCTCTCGAAAAGATAGGACAATGGCAAAGTCAACATAGTGAATATGACATTCATAGCGAAGATTCCGACATCATCCCATGTATAGTTCTCCAATCCTCCGTCAAAAATCAATGTCACTCCTAATTTTATTATAAGGTATGAGACAAAGACAGCCGCATAAGTAACGAAATATCTAGAACGTGAAGTGCTTCTAGAAAGAACGAATATAGCGACCAACGACACAAAAAACTGTATAGCAAAATAACTGAATGAGTTTGGCACTACTATGCTTATTATTATCAATGTCAATGTCTGGACATATATAGCAAGCCTTGTATCGAAGAATGTCACGAGCAGCATGGCAAGAATTGGCAAAGGCATCATGTAAATCATGTTAGGATAATATTTCATCACCAAGAATGAAGGTATTATCATCATCAACATCATCACCAATATCATATTCAGCGCATGAGCTTCCATAAGCAAATCTGAACGAAGCAGTTTCAATGCAAAAAACAAAGAAACAAACACCAAAGAAACTAATATAATCTGTCCGTACAAATTCAAGTTCCTATTTATGAAATTACCTTCATCCATCATAGAATACTCCGTCTTCAAAGAGTTGAGAATATTATATTTCTCTTCAGAAATCAGTTCTCCTTCAGTAATGACCAGTTCATCTTTCTGTATCATACCAAATGTCAATGATATAGACGACAAGGCCTGTTCTTCCGACTGTTTGGTCATATCTTCAGAATAAATGACATTCTGGTGAAGATGAGTCAACAACAACCCATTGATTAAAACCTTGTCAATATTTGAGTCTGCTTGCGACAAATAATCGGATACAACGTCAGTAGCAGTCTTCATCGTATAAAAGTCATGCAACTGCTTAGTTTTAACAATTCTGTCGCGTACAACTTCTATCATGGACTCTGGTTTCAGATTATCCAACGAGGATATATTTCCTATAATACCTCTATTTTCAACGGTATCATACAATTTTTCAAGAAGCATTCTATTTTCAGACCTAAAGCCTTCATCGCCATTCCATTTAGAATCAAATTCAGCGAGCATCTTATCCTTATTGCTGTTAGTGGCATATACATCATAGACGAATATAGGATAAAAATCCTTCAACAACTCATCCTCTTCTTTTTTGAGTTGCTCTGCAGTTTTATAAATAGGAAAGTTAAATGGAGCATATAAAGACTCATATTGCCAAGGCCTCATCTTTTGGTATTCATATTTGAATTTAACAGTTCTAGGCATTTGCCACACCACCACAAATATTGTCACCAAAAAAACCAGGACTCTGAACACAAGCTGATATGAATGGCTCAGCTTTTGCAAATAAGAGGATATTTTACTCATATTCAATATTTTACTTATATATTTAAAAAAATATGTTTTTTAATGAAAACATCTGCTAATATACGATTATTTTTTATAATTTAGCAAACATAACAAACGAAATAAAATTAAACATGAGACATGGAATATGCAGTTTGTCGGTAGTACCGATGAGAAAAGAAGCCTCACATGAAAGCGAGCTTGTATCAGAATTATTGTTCAACGACATTTACGAAATAATAGATGAAAATCATGAATGGCTTAAGATTCGTTGTCTGTACGATTCTTACGAAGGATGGATCAGAAAGCTGCAACACAATGAATTGAGCCAAGAGAAACTCAACGAATACATCGCCAAAGACAAATACATAATCAATTCGCCGGTCTCATATTACAATTTCAAAGTGTTGAGTTTTGGCAGCAAGATTTTTGAAAACAAGCCAAATTCCATCATGTTAAGAGACAGCTTCAGTCCTAAGATAATGGTTGAATCTGCAATAAAGCTACTCGACACGCCCTATCGTTGGGGAGGGAAAAGCATCATGGGCATCGACTGCTCCGCTTTGGTACAGTTATGTGCAAAAGTCGCAGGATTCAAGTTGCCTAGAGATGCCTCACAACAGGTAAATCACGGCGATATTGTAATGTACGGCAATGAGATAAAAGCTGGTGACCTGGCATTCTTCGAAAATGAAGACAGGAAAATAACACATGTAGGCATACTGCTTTCCAACGACAAGATCATCCATGCATCCGGGAAAGTGCGCATCGACACATTCGACCAGACTGGAATTTTAAACAAGGATACAAATCGCCACACTCATGTTTTAAGTGTCATCAAAAGGCTAAAGTCAAACAATTAAACAAAAAAACACGCATTAAGACATCATCAAATAAATAAACTTTAAGTTTTATTTTATAGTTCAAAATAATTATATTTGTAGCGATAATTTTAGAATAGACTCTAACAACTAAAACAATTATATCATGAACAACGCATTATTTCAATTTGCCAAACCTGCCAATGAGCCTGTAAAAGAATACAGACCAGGCAGTCCTGAAAGATTAGCTTTGGAGAAAGAACTCGAGAAACAATCTAACGAAGTCATAGAAATACCTATTATTATTGGCGGAAAAGAAATTCGCACCGGCGACATGGGTGAGGTAGTGATGCCTCACAACCACAAACATGTAGTTGCCAAATATCATAAAGTAGGCGAGAAGGAAGTCAACATGGCAATTCAAGCTGCCTTGGATGCAAAGAAAGAATGGGAAAACATACCATGGGTTGAACGTGCTTCAATACTAGCACGTATCGGACAACTCATCGCAACGAAATACCGCGCAAGAGTCAATGCTTCATGTATGTTAGGACAAAGCAAAAACGCTTTCCAAGCAGAAATAGACTCAGCATGCGAAACAATAGACTTCTTCCGTTTCAACAACTACTACGCAGGCAATTTATATTCAGAACAGCCATCGTCAACACCAGACCAACTGAATAGAGCCGAATACAGACCATTGGAGGGCTTCATCATGGCTGTCACTCCATTCAACTTCACATCAATTGCATCTAACCTTAACATGACACCTGTATTGATGGGTAACACAACGATATGGAAGCCATCAACAACAGCCTTATTGTCCAATTACCACCTCATGCAGATTTTCATGGAGGCAGGACTTCCAGAAGGCGTAATCAATTTCTTGCCAGGCAAAGGTTCTCTCATCGGCAATGTAGCACTCAACAACCCTAACCTTGCAGGTATCCACTTCACAGGCTCAACAGCAACATTCCAAGGATTATGGAAAGGCGTAGGCGCAAATATCAGCAACTACAAATCATATCCAAGATTGGTGGGTGAAACTGGAGGCAAAGACTTCATCTTCGCACACAGCTCAGCAAATCCTCGCGAAGTCGCAACAGCAATCGTCCGCGGAGCCTTCGAATTCCAAGGTCAAAAATGCTCAGCCGCATCACGCGCATATATCCCAGCATCTTTATGGCATGACGTAAAACAACATGTAGGCGAAATGTTAAGCACAATCAAGATGGGCGATGTCACCGACTTTACCAATTTCGTCAATGCAGTCATCGACGAAGCCTCATTCGACAACTGCAAAGGCTACATAGACAGAGCTAAAGCTTCTAACGAAGCAGAAGTTATCTTCGGCGGCAATTGCGATAAATCAGTAGGCTACTTCGTTGAACCAACCGTCATCCTGACAACAAATCCAAAATACGAGTCAATGGCTCAGGAAATCTTCGGACCTATAATCACAATCTACGTTTATGATGATAAAGATTATGCAGAGACACTAGAACTATGCGACAGCACTTCACCATACGCATTAACAGGCGCTGTGTTCGCATACGACTTAAAAGCTCTGAAGATTGCAGACGAAAAACTCAAATACGCTGCTGGCAACTTCTATATCAACGACAAACCAACAGGCGCAGTTGTCGGTTGCCAACCTTTCGGTGGCTCAAGAGCATCTGGAACAAACGACAAAGCTGGAGGTTTGTGGAATCTCATCAGATGGACCAACCCTCGCTCTATCAAAGAAACTTTCGTTCCTGCAACAGAATACGGCTATCCATTCCTAGCCAAGTAACAATCAGACAAATCATAGCAAATATGAGGCGTACAAAACAGTACGCCTCATTGCGTTATAAAAAAAATCCAAAATGAAAACAAGATTAACATTAGTTCTCACATTAGTATTATTAATCTTCAAAACATCATTCTCTCAAAAAGATGAGATAAACGTACTGTTTTTGGGAAACAGCTACACTTCAGTAAACAACCTTCCTAAAATAATAAGCGAACTTACCGAAGGAACCAACAAAGTCATCAATTATGAAACAGTAACTCCTGGCGGTCACACTTTGTTCCAACACGCTGTCAACCAGACTTCACTGTCACTTATCCGCAAAGGAACATGGGATTATGTCGTTTTACAAGAACAAAGCCAGCTGCCTTCCATCGACTATTATCGCCACAATGCTATGCGTACTGCTTACCAAAAGCTCCACGACTCTATTATGTTATATAACCCACAAGCTAAAGTTGTTGGTTATATGACATGGGGACGCCGATACGGAGGACAACAATGCGTAGACTATGGAGAAGGATTATACTGCAGCGCCGATTTCGTAGATTTCAACCACATGCAAGACACTATGAGCATCGCTTATTGCGAAAACGCCTATGCCACCAACTCTTACGTAGCTCCTGTTGGCGATGCTTGGAAGGCAGCCTTAGACTCCATCCCAGGCCTGGTTTTACATAGCTCCGACGACAGCCATCCTAATTACGAAGGAAGCTATTTTGCCGCATGCGTATTTTATTCTGTATTATGGAAGGAAAGCCCTGTCGGATTATTCCATAACGGCAACATTGAAAGTGAAAAAGCTTTGTTATTCCAAAATCTTGCTAACGATATAGTTTTTAACAATCTAGAAAAGTGGAACATAACAATCGACAATGACGGCGATGACAATGGAAACGACGATGGAAACGACGATGGTAATGATGATGGAAACGATGATGGAAATGATGATGGAAATGATGATGGAAACGATGATGGTAACAACGATGGAAACGACGATGGAAACGATGATGGTAATGATGATGGAAACGACGATGGAAACGATGATGGAAACGACGATGATGGAATCAATATAGCCGAAAACATACAATACAAAAATTACATCATCAACAGCAATCCTAAAGACAACAATGTAATCATTGAATGTAAAAACAAATCAAAGATAAGTGTCAGCATATATAACATCAATGGAATTTTGCTCATAGAAAAAGATATCACATCATGCGAAACCATCAAATTGAGTAATTCAAAAGGCATATATATAGTCCAAATAACCGACCTCTACAGCAAGCAAAGTTTTACCGAGAGAATCATAAAATATTAGACAACGTACCCAAAAGTGCCATTTTTACCTACAATTCCTTATTATTTTCACCCCTAAAAATGGCACTTTTACCACATTTGCACAAATAAGAGCCAAAACTTAAAACCATATTTCCACTTTTTAGCCCAAAATAGTTTTTTCAGCATATTTTCACCCCATATTTATATTTTTTAAATAATTATAGTGTATTATTTATTTATTTTGCAAAACAAACAAAATAAAATGAATATGGAAGTTAAAAGACTATTTGACATCTTAAAACAATATGTAGAAAAATACTCCGATCAAGATGTCGCTTTAGCAAGAAAAGAAAACGGCGGCTGGAGAAAATACAGCATTCAAGAATATGTTGAAATCACAAACAACTTAAGCTATGCCTTCATTAAATTAGGCATCAAGAAAGACGATAAAGTTGGTATCATCTGCAACAACCGTCCTGAATGGAACATGCTCGACATGGCTATCATGCAAGTTGGAGCCGTATCAGTTCCTATCTATCCAACAATCAGCAAAGAAGACTATAGATATATCATCAACGACTGTGGCGTAAAATTAATCGTTTTAGAAGGCGGCAGCGTTTTACAAAAGATAGAAGACGTAAAAGCTGACACTCCTAATCTAGAAGCCATCTACGCACTCTCAACAAAATGCGACTACCCTACTTTCGACCAATTAATAGAGTTAGGTAAAGAGAACCAAAATGCAGAAGAATTAAAAGCACGTGAAGACAGTGTTAATGAAAAAGATTGCGCTACAATCATATACACATCTGGAACAACAGGCAATCCTAAAGGCGTAATGCTTTCTCACTACAACATCATAAGTCAGTTAGAAAACTTAAAGCAAATCCCATCACCATGGTCAAAGAAAGCTTTCAGTTTCTTGCCAATATGCCATGCATACGAGAGAATGTTGGTATTCTTATACCAATTCCTCGGAATGTCAGTATATTATGCAGAAAGCCTTGCAACAATAGCATCTGACTTAAAAGACGTTCAGCCAACCATGATGAGTGCTGTTCCACGTCTCCTCGAAAAGATTTATTCAAAAGTAAAACAAAGCGGCAAGAGCAACAAAGGCATCAAGAAGCTTATCTTCGTATGGGCTTTGAACTTGGCAGAAAGATACAAAATCGACCCATGCAACAGAACATGGTTATACAACCAAAAACTTAAGATTGCAGATGCTTTGGTATACAAGAAAATACGTCAGACACTTGGTGCCGAAAACTTCGACATCGTCGTTTCTGGTGCAGCAAGTATACAACCTAATATCGCAGCCTTCTTCTCTGCAATCAAAATGCCTATCTTCGAAGGCTACGGCATGACAGAATGCTCACCAGTTATCGCAGTATCTTGCAGATTGCCTCATGGCCGTGAAATAGGAACTGTAGGTTTCGCATTGCCAGGCGTTGAAGTTAAAATCGCCGACAACAAGGAAATCATATGCCGCGGACATAACGTCATGATGGGATATTACAACCAACCAGAACTCACAAGAGAAGTAATTGACGAAGAAGGATGGATGCACACTGGCGACCTCGGCGAAATCAACGAATACGGTCAAGTAAGAATCACTGGACGTCTCAAGAACTTATTCAAGACTTCTTTAGGCAAATACATCAACCCTGACGTAATAGAAGGCAAATTTACCGAATCAGGCTTCATAGAAAATATCGTAGTAGTAGGCGAAAACCAAAAATACGCAGGTGCTATCATCATTCCTGACTTCACATTCTTAAAGACATGGTGCCAGAAACACGAAATCAAATACACCAATCCTCAAGAAATGATTAACAATAAAGACGTTAAAGCTCGTTATGCAGAAGAAGTCAAGAAGATCAACCAAAACTTCGGCGATACAGAAAAAATCAAACGTTACGAGCTCATCGCTGACGAATGGAGTGTTGCTAACGGTCTCTTAACTCCAACATTGAAAGTCAAGAGAAACATCATTTTAGGCAAGTACAAAGAACTCATTGACAAAATGTACAAAGAATAGTCAATGAACAAATACCATAGAGACTCTCCTATTAAGAGCCCTTAGTTCATCAAAGTTATTAGGAAACAAAGGTTGCGCTGATCCGCAGCCTTTTGTTTTTATACGCTCAGCCGAAATACCTTTTTTAATCAAAGCATCTGCCACGCTCAGAGCTCTTTTCTCCGACAAAAGCTGATTATAGCTTTCACTGCCCATATCATCGGTATGTCCGACAAGCTCTATTTGTATTTCAGGATATTCCAGCAGAAAATCATAAATCTCACTTATTCCAGCATCAGACTCTGCTGTCAATTCAGCACTATCATATGCAAAATAGATATTCCTCAAAATAATGTCAACACCTTTTTCCATAGCGACGTCATAATAATTTTCATCATACGTCAATTCAATCTCTACGGCTTCAGGCCTGAACTTATCATCCAATTCAAATTCATAAATATCAAAACCTCCCCTGCCACCTGTTCTTTGAGATGAAATGAATGCTTTCACAGCATCATTTGAAACTACCAAATTAATCTCATCATACGATGTGTTAAGAGGATAGCCCAAATTAACAGGAGACGACCACTCGCCATCGGCGTTACGGCGCGACACAAACAAATCATATCCGCCCATACCAAGATGATTATCTGAAGAGAAATACAAGGTCTTTCCGTCATGATGAATATAAGGAGCCATTTCATTGCCTTCTGTGTTTATATTCGAATTCAGACGTTCAGCTTTAGACCAATTGCCATCCTCATCTCTGCAAGAAAAATATATATCTGATGTGCCTAGACTTCTGTTTCTTCTCACAAAATAAAGTTCTTTGCCATCAGCACTCACACATGGCTGCGACTCCCATTCAGCAGTATTAATTGAATTTATGTTATAAGATGCGTTCCAACTGCCTTCCGAACACTTCACGCAATATATGTCACAACTCCCATAAGAATCGGGCAATGCAGAAGTAGAGAAATATATTTCATTGCCGTCGGCAGAAATATTAGCAGCGCCTATATCTATAGCAACATTTTCCATCAACAGCTGTGGCATCGTCCAAACAGAGTCATGCAAATAACTGACATATACATTTTCAGAAACCAGACTTTCAAAATTATGAAAATTTGTGAAAACAATTTTCTCTTCTGCCGGATAATATTGATTTATATATTCATCATCAGAACTATTGACAATATTGCCTATATTTTTAGGATTATAATCAACTGGATTTTCCACGAGTTCCTTTCTGAATTTAGCCAATACGAGTTCATGTTCTGCAATCTTTCTCACAGACTCCTTCTGATTTGGCAATGATAGAAACCAGTTAAGCAAAGAAATAGATTCGTCATAACAAAAATACTTCATATATAGTTTTGACAATGAAATCGCACTTTTAGGATAAGCCATAGAGTCTATCTCGAAAATACGATTATATGAGATTAAAGCCAACGAATCATACAACATATTATGGCACAGCTCAGCCTTCAGCAAAAGAGCATCAAGATAATTTTCATCGTAATGCAATGCTTTTTCAACATACATCAAAGCTTTACGATTATCATTAATGAATTCACGACGGGCTTTCTCGAAATTCCTGGCAGCTTTTTTAGAGTTAGATCTACAAGACTGAGAAAATGAAATTTCCGACGAGATCACAAACAATATCGTCAATAGCAAAGGTTTCAATATTTTGATGAATTTTGATGACATATATATAAAAACAATGAAGACTTTAACTTGTAAAATCTTCATTGTTAATTTTCATTAAATAATGAATTTATTTCTTATTGTTTTTAGCAGCCATCAGAGTGTTATGGAGCAAAGATACTATTGTCATTGGTCCTACGCCGCCTGGCACTGGGGTGATTTTAGAAGCCACTTTATATACTTCGTTAAAATCGACGTCGCCTACTATATGATAACCTTTTTCAGAATCATCTTTTATGCGGTGGATACCTACGTCTATAACGACGGCACCTTCTTTAACCATATTAGCTTTTACGTATTCAGGCTGACCGATTGCTACGATGAGAATATCAGCTTGTCGTGTATATTCTTCAACGTTCTTTGTCTTGGTATGGCATATTGTCACTGTTGCATCTATGCCTTTTCTTGAAAGCATAACGCTGATTGGGCTGCCGACGATATTAGAGCGTCCCATTACGACAACATGTTTGCCTGCTATCTCAACATTGCTACGTTTAAGCAATTCCAAGATACCGAATGGTGTTGCTGGGAGGTAGCATGGCTCACCGAGTTGCATGAGTCCTATATTATATAATGTGAATCCGTCAACGTCTTTATTAGGGCTTATTGATTGGATTACTCTTGTTTCGTTGATATGAGCTGGCAATGGCAACTGCACGATATAACCATCAATTTCAGGGTCATTGTTCAAGAAGTCAATAGTCTTAAGGACATCTTCTTCTGTTGATTTTGCGCTCATTCTGTAAACAGATGAAACCATTCCGACGCTGCGGCAAGCTTTTTCTTTTGAAGCAACGTAAGTCAGACTTGCACCATCTTCGCCCACTATAACTGCTGCGAGATGAGGAGCGTCTTTGCCACTATCGAGCATATTAGCAACTTCTGCGGCAATTTCTTTTTTCATTGTTTCGGCAATAAGTTTGCCATCGATGATTTTATTATCAGCCATAATAATTATAGATTATGTGTTTATCTTCTGTTTCTCATTTGTGCCATCATCTGCATCATCTTCTTAGCACCGCCTGTTGTCATCATTCTCATCATCTTTGATGTTTCTTCAAATTGTTTTATCAATCTGTTGACTTCAACGATATCGGTACCGCTACCCATTGCTATTCTCTTACGACGGCTGCCGTTCAAGATTTTTGGGTTTTCGCGTTCTGCAGGAGTCATTGAACCGATGATAGCCTCGATGCTCTTGAATGCATCTTCATCTATATCTTCATCACTTATCTTGCTCATGCCTGGTATCATAGCAGCAAGATCCTTGATGTTACCCATACGCTTAATCTGTTGAATTTGTTTCAAGAAGTCATTGAAATTAAATTCATTCTTAGCAAGTTTTCTCTTAAGTTTAGCAGCTTCTTCTGCATCGAACTGTTCTTGAGCCTTTTCTACGAGAGTAACGATATCACCCATACCGAGGATACGGTCTGCCATACGTTTTGGATAGAAAATGTCGAGAGCATCCATTTTTTCGCCGAGACCGACGAATTTGATTGGCTTGTCAACAACAGAACGAATTGTAAGAGCAGCACCACCGCGTGTATCACCATCTAACTTTGTAAGGACAACACCATCAAAGTCGAGGCGGTCGTTGAATGCCTTTGCTGTATTGACGGCATCCTGACCAGTCATTGAGTCAACGACGAATAATGTTTCATGTGGGTTGACTTTGGCCTTTACAGCAGCAATCTCGTTCATCATCTGTTCGTCGATAGCTAAACGACCGGCGGTGTCGATGATAACGACATTCTTATTATGTTCTTTTGCATATTGGACTGCGTTTTCAGCAATCTTGACAGGATCTTTGCTTTCTATTTCCGAATATACTTCTACCCCGATTTGCTCGCCCAAGACCTTGAGTTGGTCGATAGCAGCAGGACGATAGACGTCGCAAGCTACGAGCAGCACTTGTTTTCCTCTCTTGCTCTTCAAGAAGTTAGCCAACTTTGCTGAGAAAGTTGTCTTACCAGAACCTTGGAGACCTGACATCAAGATGACGGCAGGATTTGCCTTGATATTGATTTCTGTATGATCGCCACCCATAAGCTCTGCCAACTCGTCATGAACGATCTTAACCATGAGCTGGCTTGGTGAGACAGATGTTAAAATCTTCTGTCCTAATGCTTTTTCCTTTATAGTATTGGTAACATCTTTTGCAATCTTGTAACTAACGTCAGCATCCAAAAGAGCCTTGCGGACTTCTTTAAGAGTTTCAGCAACGTTAATTTCAGTAATATGACCTTGACCTTTTAAAATCTTGAACGAACGTTCTAGTTTCTCACTTAATCCTTCAAACATATTATATTTATTTTGTGCGCAAAGATAATTATTTTTTTTATAAACTCAAAGACTCTAAACCTCAAAATATAATCAATATGAATTAAACAAATCGAAATGATATTGCATATAAGCCTTACCATCTGTCACCACGCTGTCATTCATATGTTGAGGCAATGTGTTTTTGATGAAAAGGCCATTGTTAGAGTACACGAACTCACCTACAGGCGTCTTCCATCCCAAACCATTATTCAACTCAAAGAAGGCAAACGGCTTGTAACATTCGCAGAACACATCCTTGCTCCAAATGAATTCATCATGCGACAATCCAAGCTGAGCCAATATAGTCGCTGGAAGGTCAGTATTGCCACATATCTTGTCGAATGTCTTTCCTCTCAAAGAATCTTTCAAAGGCTCGCCGCAAATCAACATAGGTATTTTGTGATGATCAAAAGACTCCATCCTATGGTTTTTATATGAGGTATGACTATGATCGGCGACGAATATGAACAAGGTGCTATCGTACCAACTTTGTTCTTTAGCTTTTTCCATAAACATACCTATTGCTATGTCGGTATAATGTCCAGAATTAACATATTGTTTTTCAATAGCAGGCCATTCTATCTCATCAAAATCTTTAGGATGATCGTATGGAGAATGTGTGCTTTGTGTGAACAAGGTGCTAAAGAAAGGCTGCTCATATCCGGAGAGCTGTTCAACATACCAAGGCATGACATCAGTATCATGATAGCCCAATTTTCCCTTATGGAAATTCTGATCCATATCCTTAGCCTCTACAATTTCATCAAATTCATTATAACGCAGATAAGACAAAATATTTCCATAGTTAAGCTCGCCGCCAAAATAAAAGCTGGTATGATAGCCAATAGAGTCCATCTTCTTCACCAATGAAGGCACTGCATAATATTTGTCAGGATGGTTTGTGATTGTAGTGACAGGCATACCTGGCAGACCTCCGAACAGTGACGACATCGCATGTTGAGAACGGTTTGCGCTAGCGTATATATTGGTGAACAAAAGACCTTCTTTTTCCAGTTTCCTGAAATTTGGTGTTATTCCAGGCTCTCCTCCGAGCGACTCAATCAAATCAGCGGACCAGCTTTCGAGAAGAACAACAATTATATTTGGCCTCTCTGTCTTCAATATATTATTAGTAGAATCGCAATCGAATTCATGCAGTTTTTCCGTACGTCTTCTTGCGCTTTCCATATCCATATAATTGAAATGAGCACGAGTCTCCACCTTCTTGGAATTCAGCACATTTTCCACGAGATAGTATGCAGGGTTGACGCACATCTCGTTAGCGAATTTATGACTGCTGTAATACACCTTGCTCGATGTGATTGGAATCTCATTAAATCCGCCTCGCATTCCGAGGAAGAGCAATCCGACTATGATGACAAAGCTTCCAGAAAGCACATAAATATTAGGCTTAGGTTCTTCCTTGTTCATATCCTGAGCTTTAGGCTCAACAAATCTGGCATAAAGCCAGCAGAACAAGACAGTAAATATCGACCATAAAACTATGAGCAGTAATGTCTGTTCCGTCTCTGCCGTATTGATTACCTCTGAAGGGTTCTGCAGATACAAAAGTGCTCTGTATGACAATTTTGTTCTCCATTCACCATATATGCCTATGTCTCCAAAAGCCGCAAGGTTATACACAGCCACCATAAGGTAAAAATACCATCGCAATGGAGAGAACAAAGTCTCTCTGTCGATAGCATAAGAGACGAACATGTAAATGGCAGGAATAGCCAGCATAAAGGAAGCTGTAGCTATGTCAAGTGGCAAGGCCGACCAAAATCCTTTCATTATTTCCACAAAAGATATCCCTCCCAACGTGACGAGCGACCAATATTTAACAAGAAAAACAATTCTCATCAGCGCAAACAGCACCAACAAGAATACCAGCATTTTCGATAATGTAAAGAGTAACTTTTTCATCTTTTATTGACTATAAAGACCAAAGTCTAATGTCTAAAGATAAATTAACTTTAGACTTTTGACATTAGACTTTCGACATTCATATATTATAATTTCTTGCTCCGAAGATTTTGCTTCCGACTCTCACCATCGTAGCGCCTTCTTCTATAGCTATAGGATAATCATCAGACATACCCATTGAAATTTCCTTAAAAGAGTCATTGCCTTTGAAATAGTCCTCCTTTAAGGTTTCAAAAATATTCTTAAGATTCTTAAACTCATCTCTAATCTGAGCAGCATTGTCTGTAAATGTAGCCATTCCCATCACGCCGCAGATGTTGACATTATTTAAGTTTTTAAAGCTTTCAGATTCAAGCATAGCTCTTGCCTCATCGATATCGAGACCAAATTTAGTATCCTCCTGTGCTATATGAAACTGAAGCAGACAGTCGATGACGCGATTGTTTTTAGCAGCCTCCTTATCCACTGCCTCGAGAAGCGACAAGCTGTCGATAGCGTGAATCAATGTCACGAAAGATGCGATATATTTTATTTTATTAGTCTGAAGATGACCTATGAAATGCCATTGGATATCTTCTGGCAAAACCTGATGTTTGTCACGCATTTCCAATGCTTTATTCTCACCGAATATACGTTGTCCTGCATCGTAAGCCTCTTGCAAATCCGAGACTGGTTTTGTCTTTGAGACAGCAATAAGAGTGACGTTAGAAGGAACTGTCGCTCTGATTATATCGAGATTTTCTTTTATCATTGTTTTTGAGTTTTATATAAAACACAAAGATAACAAAAGACTGTAGACAAAAGGCCGAAGGTGAAAGATTTTTTTATCAGTGACGAAGTGCCTCTTATCACTTTCTAAAACATCTAACACATCCCATCGCCAAAACGCCTATAACAGCTGCATAAACAGCCCAAAGCATTATTGTCTTTGCATAATTGACTTTATCTAGACGTTGCTTGACCACTTCATCGCTTTCATGTCTGGTAATAGGATTCAGATATAATGTAGTTCCACCTTTGAATGCAAGTTCACTTCTAACATATCTGTCATTGGGCTGAACCACATACATGGCTGTATCTATATTCTTCTGAACATCCAGCACTTCACCATCCTGTCCGACAAAAGTTATTTTAGCTATGGTCTTGGATGCAGATATTAATAAGGTATCACCTTTAAGTTCAACTTGAGTAATATAAGGAAGGTCTTTCTCGAGACGTTTTATCTTTTGCTCTAATGTCTCGTCATATCTCAACTGAAAATCCACACCTACGGCATTACCGTTTTCCAAGGCTCGAAGCAATTGCTCAGCCTCATTTTCCGCCGCATTAATCATAGTGAAACGAGTTGCCACGTCAGTGATATCAGTAACATCGTGAGAGTCATCATTGCCGATAAGATACACCAGGTGTCCGTTAGAAAGAGCCATATCCCAATGAGCAGTTGAGATTCTGAAGCCGTTCAGCACCTCCATTAGTTTATAATTGCTAAGATATCTCATATCATCGACAAGATATCCTTTCTTCACAAAAGAAGGATGTGCCAACACTGCATGACGTGTCTGCATAGAAAGACGGTTCAATGTATGCTGTTTCATGCTTAGGTTTTGGAAAGTAAAATAATCCAGACGACGAACTTTATCTGCTCCAATACAAAGTTGGTGGATCTTGAATATTCCGTATCCATGTTCATAAGTCGGGATAAAGTTTGCTGCCGAGGAATCGTAATAGTTTATCTTGTTATAATCAGATATTCCTACGTATTCAAATCCAAGTGCTGAATATACGCTGTCGAGCATTTCATTGGTATTCAGGCGGCCATTTGTAATTCCCCCGAACTGACGAGTATGAGCATGAAAATTCGACTGTATCCAATTATCAGGATTCATACTTTCATATGGATTGTGTAAATAAGAGCCATGAAATGGCTGAGGCTCGTCAAAAGAATATGACGGAACGAAAACGCTTGTCACAACAACAAGAAAAACAAAAGTTAATATAATGTATAATAATGACTTCAAAAATACCTTCAAAATTCTCATCTAAATTCACATTAAAATGCAAAGATAAAAAAAGAGGCGCATCATCACAATGCGTCTCCATAATTTAATTATTTTTCATCTTGTATATTCAGCAACTTCTTAACAGTCTCGTAATCACTCAAGTTTTCATTCTGATATTGTGCATACAAGGAAGCATCTATCAACACGACTTTAAAAGTAAGATCAGTACCATAGAAATCGCAAGGATTTTGATGTTTTTGAAGATCGGAGTTTGTCCAGAATATTGTCAGAGCATAATCGTAATATATGGTTTCCAATGACGCTGAATATTGATCGTTAGGATACAATGTAAGAGGCAGCTGATGCCATCCGTAGAAATTGTCGCTAGGATTTTCCATATAAACCAATACAGCACCGTAATCCACCATATCAAGGTCAATTGCATCCCATTCAAGGTCCAGATACCAGTTGCATGAATTATCATCCCAACCCCAATCGGCAGCTACTGTCTCTACTGTTGCCGACTGCACATTGGCGTTTCCATCCATTCCATCATGACCAGGAGGGCCTTGTGGTCCGCGAGGTCCTTCACATGAAGCTATTGTAAACAAAGCCATTACAAAAATCAAGGCATAAGATTTCAATGTTTTCATAGTATAATTTGTTTTTTATTATTAAAAAATTAACGTTCGATTTTGTTCAAATATTATACCAAAAATAAGACAAAAGGCTAATGACAAAAGGCAAAAGGCTACGACTTAAGTTTTTTTTGAGATTTTGAGATTCTGAGATTCTGAGATTTAAAAAAGTCTTATTTTTGCAATATGAAAGACAAGAAGTTCATAGTACATATCAGCGGCATCATTGCCATGGTTTTCTGGGGTTTGTCATTTATTTGGTCGACGCAGGTTTTCCAACATTTGAACCCTACGACAACTATTTTCTTCCGACTCATAATCTCAAGTATTTTCTTAGGAAGTCTTTTGTTGATTTTCAGATTATTTGAAAAAATTAACAGAAAAGACATGAAGCTATTTGCGCTGGCAGCACTTTTCGAACCTTTCTTATATTTCATTTTCGAGAGTTATGGTCTGCTTAACGCTGCTCCTGTAGTCAGTTCCGCTATCATAGCCACAATTCCACTTTTCACACCTATCGCTGCGTTTTTCTTTCTAAAAGAACGACTTACACCATGGAATATCGTAGGTTTCATCATATCATTCTTCGGGGTGATATTCATGTTAGTCAACAAAAGTCTAGAGCTTACCATTTCGGTCAAAGGTGTGATATTTTTATTCAGTGCAGTATTTGTTGCTGTCGCCTACTCCATCTCTTTAAGAAAATTAACATTGTTATACAAACCATTAACAATCACATTTGTACAAAACATGATTGGAATGATTTATTTCATTCCAATGGTCTTCATAATGGAAAAAGTCACGCCATCAAACATAATGGGATTCAGTCATTACATACTTCCATTATTATCATTAGGTGTATTCGCAAGCTCAGTAGCTTATACATTATGGGCGTATGCATTCAGCAAGTTAGGCGCTGCAAAAGCCAATATCTACAGCAATTTGATTCCTGTCTTCACTGCAATTTTCAGTTGTATCATCATAGGTGAGAATTTGACTCTTCAAAAGATATCAGGAATTCTATTGGTCATTGGCGGACTTATTTTATCACAATTAAAATTCAAGAAATCATGATTACAAGCAAATCTAATCCAAAGATAAAGAACGTCGTTAAGTTACAGAAGTCATCAGAGCGTCGCGAGCAGAACAGAATCATCATTGAAGGCCGACGTGAGATTGAAAGAGCCGTTGCTTGCGGATTCATCGTCGACACCTTATTTGTATGCAACGACATTTTGAAGGAATCAGTCAACATTGCTGCCAATTATGTTGAAGAGGTAACTTTGGAAGTCTTTGAAAAGATTGCTTATCGTGAAGGCAGTGACGGACTTTTAGCCCTTGCCATTCCAAAATACGCCGACCTTAAAAGCTTCAAGCCTAAGAAAAACCCATTGATAATTGTCTTGGAGACCGTTGAGAAACCTGGCAATTTAGGAGCCATCATGCGTACCGCCGACGCTGCCGGTGTCGACGCAGTGATCATCGCTGACCCAAGAACAGACTTATACAATCCTAACGCAATACGTGCAAGCATAGGCACTATTTTCAGTGTGCCATTATTTGCATGCTCATCAGAAGAATGCATCAACTGGCTGAGAGAAAACGACATCAAAATTTATTGCACATACTTAAAAGCTTCTATAGATTATCTGGAAGCTGATTTCAGACAAGGCTCGGCAATAGTTATGGGAACTGAGGCGACAGGCATCTCTGACATCTGGGTTGATGCTGCCGATCAAAATTTGATCATACCAATGAACGGCATAGCAGATTCTTTAAATGTTTCCGTCACAACAGCAATTGTAGTTTTTGAAGCGATTCGACAAAGAAGAGTTTAAGCGTTTTTTTGGCCACTTTAAAATATTTTTTACTCTTTGTGTCCATTTTATTTGTAATTTTGCAAAATTGAGCAGAAAAATTATTTATCGTGGATAAAATATCTGAAATAAATGGAGTTCAGCTGTACAACAGTTTTATTGCCGGAGCGCAAAAAATATTTGAAAACCAGACACTCCTCAACAATATAAATTTCTATCCTGTTCCAGATGCTGATACAGGAACCAACTTGGCATCGACTATGTACAGCATAGTCAACACTGTTAGAGCACAAGAGAACATCAAAGACACCGCATTGGCACTAGCCGACGCAGCATTGATGGGCGCAAGAGGCAACTCAGGCATTATCTTCGCTCAGTTCTTATACGGATTCAGCAAAGACATAAAAGACAGTCCTACAATGACAATAGCTGAATTTGCAGAATGTGTACGCAGCGGTTCAGAATGCGCATACTACGCATTGGCAAATCCAAAAGAAGGAACGATGATTTCCGTCATAAAAGATTGGGCAAACCATATATACCAAACAAAAGACAATACTGACGATTTCACAACACTATTGCTTGGAGCATTGACAGCAGCCATGGAGTCATTAAAACAGACAGGCAAATTCATTGCTGCCAAAGCCAAGACAATCGTCGACGCCGGCGCAAAAGGATTCGCAGTTTTCTTGGAAGGCATGTGCGAATACTTCAACAGCGGAGAAAAGACAGTTCAAGTAGCAGAAGCCGAGATTGTAGATTCAGAATGGCTCGGTGGTGTCAACCACGAAATCATAACATTCCGCTACTGCACAGAAGCTCTCCTCATCGGTGAGAACCTCAACAGAGAAAAGATATCTTCACTCATAGAGACAATGGGCGACTGCCTCGTGATAGCAGGCTCACCTAAGAAAATGCGTCTACACATCCACACCGACGAACCTTGGATTGTTCTAGAAAAAGTTCAGACAGTGGGAAGAGTCATCTACCAGAAAGTAGAAGACATGGTGATGCAAAACGACTTGGTCTCTAACAAGAAAAGCAGCATCGGAGTCTTGTCAGACAGCGCATGCGACATACCTAAAGAATTATTAGAAAAATATCAGATACAGACTGTTCCATTGACAGTGAGTTTCGGCGACGAGTTCTACCTCGACCAACTTACAATAAAACCTAAACAGTTCCTCGACAAGCTAGAGAAATCTACTGAGATTCCTAAGTCATCACAACCAAGCTTGATGGACTTTACCAACAGATACAACTACTTGTCAACACATTATGACTCAATCATAAGCGTACACCTCAACGGCAAGTTCAGTGGAATGATCAACAGCAGCCGCAAAGCAGCTGCTGCCGTAAGCAATACTTCCGGCAAGAAAATCGACATCATCGACAGTCATGGTGCTACAGGAAATTTAGGACTGACAGTACTCAGAACAGCAGAAGCAGCCATCAACGGTATGAGCCACGAAGAATTGGTGACAAAAGCACAGGAATGGGCAGATAAAACCAAGCTGTTCATCTCTTGCGTCAACACAGAATATATTATCAACAGCGGCCGCATCAGCACTTTCAAGGCAATGGCTCTTAAACTTCTTGGCATCAAACCTATCATTTCTTTAAACAATGAAGGTGAACTGAAACTCAGCAAGATTTCATTTACAAGCAAAGACAGTTTCAAGAAGATTCTCAAGCTGATGAGAGAAAACTACGAACACAAGAAGATGTGGAACTATTGCATCACACACGTAGATAACTTGGAAGCAGCAGAATTCCTCAGCAAGGAAATAGAAAAGATATCAGGAAGAAAACCTTTATATATCGAAGACGCATGTCCAATGCTCGCAGGTAAAGTCGGACCTAAGGCTGTAGCCGTTGCGATTATGGAGGAATAGATTTAGAAATTCAGAAATTCAAAACCTCAGAATCTCAGAATGTTTTATAGAGATTTTGAGGTTTTGTGTTTTTAGGTACTGAGCAGACTCTTGGATGTTAGTTAGCCCTTTGCGTTAGGGATTGGAGCGGCATCCTTTGCGAGACGTAGCGCAAGCGGAGACGAGCAAAGATATAGCGGAAAGCCCGACGGCAGATCCGGAACGCCCAAAAGAATGACAAAAGACTAAAGGCTAATGACAAAAGGAAAAATCTATTAACTCCTAATTATTTAAAGAATGCCATCAGCACGACTTTGCCGTCTTCTTTTTTGATGGAGAAATAATATCCGTCTTCTTTTTCTTTTCTGTAAATGGACAATGTCTCGCCTTCGAAGCTTTCGTTAAGATATGAGACTTCAATATCTTCCCATTGTTTTGCTTCAAGTTCTTTGACTGAGAAAGTGTCGAGGAGCATTGTGATATAAGTGACGTTGTTTGTATGATGAGTGACATCGATGTCGCCAGAGCGGACGAGGCGTTTGTAAACAAGGTCTTCGTCGGTGAAGTCGTCTTTGAATCTTCTGAACCTCTCCTCTACCGATTTCTCTTGAATCCAGTCGACGTCTGATGGGTAAGATGTCGTTTCTACTTTTCTTAAAGTACGAGATGTAGCGTCGATGATAACCCATTCTGTGATAGCGTTGATTAAGACTTCGTCGCCATTTTTTATTTGGTAACAACGATTGCAGCGTACGCCTTCAGCGCCCATCGGCCATGTCCTGACTGTCACATCCTCGTTCCATAGAGGAAGTTTGTTTATCTTGATTTTTGTTTTTGACACGACCCACATCGCATTGTCTTTTTCGAGAAGCGTGAAGTCGTCGACTCCCATTATAATAGAATGACGGCTAGCCATATCTTGGAATGTCATAAATGCGGCTTCCGATCTGAAGCGCATGAGACTGTCGCATTGACCAGATAAAATGGTTGTATTTAATACTAATTCGTTTCTTTCCATGATGATTGATTATGTCAACGGTCAACAGACAACAGTCAACAGTTGATTTTTAGTTGTGCAAAATTACGAAATAATACATTAAAAAAGCATTAGCAAACAGCAATATTATTTTCATATTTTTCAAGATAATTTTTACTTTTGCAAAAACATTTTTCTGATGAAGCATATTTTTATAGTCAACACAACAGCAGGCAAGGATTCATGTCTCGACATGGTGAGAGAAGGCATAGCGCAATGCAAGGAAGTGATTGATTATGAAATATACACGCCAAACTCTCCAAATGACTCAATCAATTTCATAAGGACATATTTAGAAAATCATCAGGAGGAAAAAGTACGATTTTACGCATGCGGCGGCGACGGCACTGTCAACAAAGTCGCTTCGGGGATAGTAGGATTTCCCAATGCCAGCATGACAGTACTGCCTTTTGGTAGCGGCAACGACTACGTCAAATACTTCGGCGCTGATAAATTCAAAAATGCATGCGATGTCATTCATGGCGAAGAAAAAGACGTCGACATCATGAGAGTCAACGACAGATATGCCTTAAACTCAACGCATTTTGGATTGGACAGCGTCGTTGCCAAGGCGATGAACAAGTTGAGAAGGAATGTCCTGTTCGGCAAGAAGCGAGCCTATCCTTTTGCCGTCGTCTGGGGATTTCTTTTTGGAATGCGCACCCAATGCACGGTCTATGCCGACGGCGAGCGTCTCAATACCGGCGACATTTTATTATGTACTATAAGTAATGGCAAATACGTCGGCGGATCATATTTCAACGCGCCCAACTCGCTCAACGACGATGGATTGTTGGAAGTATGCTTGGTAAAACCAATACCAAGATTAAGGTTTGTTGGGTTGGTAAAATACTACGTCAGCGGCACGCACTTGAACAACCCTAAGTTTGAAAATATTGTAGTCTACAGACAAGCGAGAAATGTCGTCATTGAAGGACCTAAAGGATTCTGTGTCTCTATAGACGGTGAGATTTACGAGAGTCAACATATTGAAGTCGAGAACCTAGAAAGAAAGATACGGTTTGCTGTGCCGAGGAAGTGATGATGGATTACAGATTTTGGTGATTTGTGCGGATTGCAATTATACATCAAAGCAACTTTTTCAATTCCTCTACATCTGGCAATGCATTTCTCAATTCATCAGGCATTTCTGACGAAGTATCAAATGTAGCCACGCCCATCGGTTTGTCATAATCCTGAATAACATATTTTACAAAATCTTTATTTGCATTTTTGCAAAGAACTATTCCAATCGACGGATTTTCATGAGTTTTTCGTACTTTATCATCTAAAATCCTAAGATAAGTCATCAATTGCGACAAGTATATTGGTTTAAAATCACCCGTCTTCAGTTCAAAAACGACTAAAGCATTAAGATTCCTATTGAAAAACAACAAGTCAGGGAAAAGTCTTCTCCATAGACTTCAAGATGATATTGATTTCCGACGAAGGCAAAATCCTTACCAAATGTCATAATGAACTTTTTCACATTTTCAACGATTTGTTTTTCAACGACTCTTTCATCGATATAGTTTTTATCACGTTCTCCCATTTCTTCAACATTAATAAAATCAAGAAGATATTCGTCTTTAAA
>JAFZDU010000036.1 GCA_017561025.1 Bacteroidales bacterium
GCTCTACCCCTGAGCTACGCTGGCTTTCTCTGAGCGGAAGACGGGGCTCGAACCCGCTACCTAAAGCTTGGAAGGCTTTCGCTCTGCCAAATGAGCTACTTCCGCTAGTGTGGGGGAGGGTGGACTCGAACCACCGAACTCATCCGAGGACAGATTTACAGTCTGTTGCAATTGCCACTATGCGACTCCCCCATCAATCATTTCTGATTATGAGCCGGCGGAGGGATTTGGACCCCCGACCCCGAGATTACAAATCACGTGCTCTACCGCTGAGCTACGCCGGCCTATTTCACTATTTTAAAGAACCTCTACATTTCTGCAGACCATCCCATTGTGCTCCTCTGAAATGGTCTGCAAAAATAATCATAATTCTTGAATCTACAAACGTTTTCTTAAAAAAAAATCTACTTTTTTTTATTTTTTATGTAAACCATTGAATATCAAGTTTAATCACGGCCATCCAACTTGCCTTTATATTTTTCTAACTGCTTTTTCAATGCGTCTATAGCCAAATCTGTAGACTCTTCAAAGCATTTACTTTCTTTACTAGCATACAAATCGTTGCCTTTTAACATAATTCTTATATCAACAATCTTGTTTTCCGGTGTATCGGTATTATCTAATTTCAAGGTCACCTCTGATCCTATTACGTCAGAATGCTTGGAACAAACTTTCTCTACTTTCTGTGTAATGAAGTCTTCTAATTTTCTGTCAGCTTTGAAATGAACTGAATTGATAGTAATTTTCATATTAACCTCCTGTTTTAAATTGGTTATTAATAATAGTCTTTATTAGTGTTTTTATTTATCTCCAAAAGGATGAGCTTTCATATACACATCCTTTAATTTATCAATTGTGTTGTGCGTATATACCTGTGTCGAACTCAAACTGCTATGCCCAAGTAATTTTTGAATACCTCTTATGTCTGCTCCCCTATTTAACAAATGTGTCGCAAACGTATGTCTTAACACATGCGGACTCTTCTGCTCAATTGTTGTCACCGAACTTAATATTTTATGAATAAGGTTATATATAAACTTTGGTGTTGCCGGTTTTCCTTTATCATCTAATATTAGATAAACGCTATCATTTAATGGAAATTGTTCCTCTCTTATTTTTTTGTACGACTCAATTTTACCTATCAAATCATAACCTAAAGGGATCATTCTTTCCTTGTTTCTTTTACCAACAATCTTTATTGACATGGTATTCGCATCGACATCCACATCCCTTAATGAACGTAATTCAGCTTGTCTGATTCCAGTTTGGTACAAAAGCTCAAAAACAAGCTCATTTCTCCTTACAACGAAACTAGCATCATTCTCAAAACTTATTTTTTCAATATCATGTTCCGGGATAAATTTAGCTAATTCCTTTGGCTGTTTCAATGATTTAATTCCAGCCATTGGTGTAACAGATATTTCTTTCTTAGCTAAAAAAAACAAATAAAATGATCGCAAGCTGGAAAGTTTTCTGTTAATACTTCTATTCTCCACTCCACCATCTTTAAGATACACCATATAAGAACGAATCATCTGGCTTTCTACTTGCAAAAGATTACTGATATCATAAACATGCAAAACATATTCAGCATACTGTTCCAGATCTCTTTTATACGCATTGACAGTATGTTGCGAATATCTTTTTTCTGTTTGAATATATCTAATAAATCTTTCTATCATTTTATCATCTTTATGCCTCAAAGATACATAACAATTTTGAAAAAAGCAATGTTTTATAAAAAAAAAACTTTGTCCTAGTTTCCCAGGACAAAGTTCTTCTGAAATTATTCTTGCAAAAAGTGCAAACAACAAATTAGTTGTTTTCTTCTGCTTGACGGAGCTGCTGAACGTAGATAGCCTTCATACGTTGTTCACGTTTAATAATTGAAGGTTTAGTAAATTTTTGACGGCTACGTAATTCTTTTACAACGCCAGTTTTTTCATACTTTCTCTTGTAACGTTTCAGAGCGCGATCAATGCTTTCGCCTTCTTTTACAGGAACAATAATCATGTTAATACTCTCTCTTTCTTTAAATTGTTAAACTAAAAAATCTTTTTTCTTAAGCGGGTGCAAAAATAGTTATTTTTTCAATACAAACAATTATTTTTCTAAAAGATTTTCAAACAAGAAATTATTTATTTTTTCAAACAAATGCATTCTCACTTCTACGCCACCATGTTCATATGTTCCATAGATGCTGTGGTTCTTGTTTGGATAAACCATCAAGTCAAATTGTTTTCCTTCTGAAATCAAAGCCTTAATAAGTTCCATAGCGTTTTGGAAGTGCACATTATCGTCGCCACTACCATGGCATAACAAATAGTTACCTTTCAATCTATCGACGAAATTGATTGGTGAGTTGTCGTCATAACCTGATGGATTTTCCTGTGGTGTACGCATAAATCTTTCTGTATAAATATTATCATAGTAACGCCAGTTTGTTACTGGAGCAACAGCAACTGCTGTACTTATATAATCGGCGCCTTTTGTGATGCCAGAAGTAGCCATGAAGCCACCATAACTCCATCCGTAGATAGCTATCTTTTCTGGATTTACATATGGTTGAGCTGCCATATATTTTGCCAATGTAATCATATCTTCAGTTTCATATTTACCAAGTTGTTGATACGTCATTTTCTTAAAGACTTCACCTCTAGCACCTCCGCCTCTATTATTAATTGAAACGCAGATGATTCCATTTTGTGCAAGTAATTGCATCCATGCGAAATCATCGCTACCCCATGCATTGTTAACTGTTTGATGTCCAGGACCGCCATAAACGTAAATCAAAACTGGATATTTTTTATTAGGATCAAAGTCTGGAGGAAGTATTCTCCATGTTTGCATTTCAATTTGAGTTCCGTCTGGCAATGTAAAAGCAGGATCTGTAATTGTTACAAATTCTTTTTTTCCTAAGTTATATTCTTTTATTCTTTCCGCAAACTCTTTATTATCTTCCAAAACTCTGACCTGTTTGCCTTTGTTATCGAACAAAACATATTGATGAGGTTGATCTACACTTGAATTTATATTGATCAAATATTTGAAGTTGGAACTGAATCTAGCGTTATTTGTACCTACCTTATTAATTAATGTACGCATTTCGCCTTTTAAGTTGACTGCATAAATCTGACGTTCAATAGAACTATTTTTTGCTGCCTGGAAATAAACCTCTTTACCATCGAATCCGTAAACATTTGTGACTTCCCATTCTCCAGATGTAAGTTGTTTGACAAGAGTTCCATCCATTAAGTAAAGATAAATATGATTATAGCCATCAGCTTCGCTTGTCATCAGGAATCTTGAGCCATCTTCGAGGAATGTCCAATTGTCAGTAACATCAATATAATAAGGATTTGTCTCATCGTAGAACACTGTTGTTTCACCTGTTGTTGCATTTGCTGCCAAGATTTCAAGGTGATTTTGATGACGATTTAATCTTTGGATTGCTAGGACATTAGGATCTTGAGTCCATTTGATTCTTGGAAGATAAATATCTGTTTCTTTGCCTGTATCCATTTTCTTTGTTTCGCCAGATGCGAGGTCATAAACAAAAACTTCGACTATTGAATTATCTTCACCAGCCTTTGGATATTTGAATTTATAATCTTGCATATATAAACCTTCTGTCATCTGCATATTGAATTCTTTCACATCAGATTCATCGAAGCGATAGTATGCGATTTTCTTGCTGTCAGGTGACCAGTAGAAACCTTGAGCAAAACCGAATTCTTCTTCATAAACCCAGTCAGGTGCGCCATTTATAACATGATTCCATTCACCATCGTGAGTAAACTGCACTTCTTCATTAGTTTTCAAATCTTTAATAAAAAGGTTATTGTCGCGCATGAAAGCCACTTTAGTAGCATCTGGAGAGAATGTTGCGAGACGTTGGTCACCATTTTCAGAAAGAGGACTCAACACCTTATTATTAATATCATATACGTAAAAACTTGCAGTATAAGAATGACGATAGATAGGATTCATGTTATTCATGAACAACACCTTTGATTCGTCATCGCTGAGTTCGTATGTTGAATAAAGAGGAAGTGGAAGTGAATCACCAGGAAGCACAAGTTCTCTCATATCGAAGAGAGTCTTTACAAGTTTACCTGTTTTATAGTTATAGATATTGAGTTTACCTTTCTCGAGAGTGGCGTAAGTGTTGCCATCTTTCATAGGATTCATGCCGACAACACGCTTCATTGAGAAGGTTGGGCGTTCATAAATGTCGGCCAATTCAAGATTTTTCTTTTCCTGAGCATTTGCAGCGAAGAGTCCGCTCATCAGGAACATAATGACTAATAGATACTTAACTTTATTCATAATAATAGATTTAGAAAACTCAAAAATAAAATAAAAAATGACACAAAAAATATTTGGAGGAATAAAAAAAAGTTGTATCTTTGCACTCGCAAATGGGACGGTAGCTCAGTTGGTTTAGAGCGCATGCTTGACAGGCATGAGGTCACAAGTTCGATTCTTGTTCGCCCCACGGAAGAACGTCATTTCGGCGTTCTTTTTTTATACATAACCGGGACGTTAGCCCAGTTGGTTTAGAGCGCTGCCTTCACACGGCAGAGGTCACTGGTTCGAGTCCAGTACGTCCCACCTCAACGACATTTCCCCTTAAAAACTTTTAACTAAAAAAATTCTTCGTTTAAGACTTTTTATATTAAATATTTTCATAATTTTGACGTTCAAACTTAATTCTGATATTTTTAATCAAAAAAAGTCAACATATTATCATGAAGAATAACATTGTTCCAGTTGAAATAGCTCAAAAAGTATTCAGCGACAGCAACCTTCCTTGTATAGGCAAAGCCGGCATCCGTGAAATCAACAAGCTTGCAAGAGATCTCGAAGCAGCAAGCGGCGTTAAATTTATCCACATGGAAATGGGTAATCCTGGCCTTCCTGCAGCTCAAGCAGGCGTTGAAGCTCAAATAAAAGCTTTACAAGACGGCGTAGCAGCAACATATCCTCCTATCGATGGCGTTCCAGCAGTAAAAAATGAAGCTTCTCGTTTCATCAAGAACTTCCTCGACCTCGATGTCGACGCCAAGAACTGCATACCGACAGTTGGTTCGATGCAAGGCGCATTCGCAACATTCATGATTTGCGGGCACATCAACAAAGAAAAGAACACCGTATTATTCATCGATCCAGGTTTCCCAGTACACAAATTCCAGAACAAGGTGCTAGGCATCCCAATGGAAAACTTCGACATCTATGAATACCGCGGCGAAAAACTTCGTGACAAATTAGAGAGCATCTTTGCAACAGGCAAGATCCACAGCGTTTTATATTCAAACCCTAACAATCCTACATGGGTTTGTTTAACAGAAGAAGAACTCCAGATCATCGGCGAACTCGCTAACAAATACGACGTCATCGTTCTTGAAGACCTCGCATACTTCGGAATGGACTTCCGTAAAGATTACAGCCATCCTGGCGTAGCTCCGTATCAACCAACAGTTGGCAAATACACCGATAATTATATATTAATGATTTCAAGTTCTAAGGCATTCAGCTATGCTGGCGAACGCTGCGCCATCTTAGGTATCAGCGACAAGCTCGCAGACCGCGTATATCCTGACTTGAAAGAATTCTGCGGACAAGATATCTTCTTAAGAGGCATTCTCTTCGGAGCATTACACCCACTCAGTTCAGGCACATCACACTCAGCGCAATATGCAGTTGCTGGCGTTTTGAAAGCTGTCAACGATGGTACATACAACTATCGTGAAGACGTTTTGGAATACGGACAAAAGGCAAAGATGATGAAAGATGCATTTTTGGCAAACGGTTTTGAATTCACATACGATGAAGACTTAGGCGAACCAATTGCTGACGGTTTCTACTTCACATATTGCTATCCAGGATTTACAGGACCAGAATTATTAGAAGCAATGTTGTATTATGGCATATCAGCTATCTCATTAGACACATGTGGCAGCACACGCCAAGGCATCAGAGCTTGCACTTCATTGATTCAAAGAGAAGAAATTCCTGTATTGGCAGAAAGATTAAAACGTTTTGCTGAAGATCATCCTATCAAATAATAATTTTTAAGATTTCTACTTCAGATTAAGAAAAAATATATATTTTTGTAAGTCTCGAGAAAAAAGAATTAGGTAAACAACAAACATTATAAGTAACTTAAAAATAAATAATTATGGCAAGTTTCAAAGGAGCCATCGTAGTTAACACAGAACGTTGCAAAGGTTGTGGCGTATGCGCTGCAAATTGTCCGGTCGGTGTCATCAGCTTGGCAAAAGAAGTAAACGGTAAAGGTTACAATTACGCTTATATGGCGGAACCTGACAAATGTATTGGTTGTGCATCATGCGGCATGGTATGTCCAGATGGTGTTATCACAGTTTACAAAGTCAAATTGTAATTTAAATCAATTGTCTAACATTTAAAATTAACACATAATGGGAGAATTAAAACTGATGAAGGGTAACGAAGCA